>JBAYAG010000001.1:0-22519 GCA_041669885.1 Minisyncoccota bacterium
CCTTTATCTTGATCTCTTCTCTTTTCTGGAATCTCTATTTTATCTTCACCACGCAAATAACTAAGCGTAAGAGAACCGCTTTCATTCTTCTTTGACGTCAAGAGTTCATCTAAATATCCCGATACAACAACTTCTCCACCATGAACTCCAGCACCAGGACCTATATCAACAATATAATCTGAAGCATACATAGTGTCTTCGTCGTGTTCAACAACAATAATAGTATTACCCAAGTCTCTTAGGTCTGTAAGCGTTTTTATAAGTTTATCGTTATCTCTTTGATGAAGACCGATAGTTGGCTCATCAAGTACATAGAGAGCGCCTACGAGCCCTGAACCAAGCTGAGAGGCAAGACGTATTCTTTGTGCTTCTCCACCCGAAAGAGTGTTTGCTCTTCTATTTAAAGATAAATATTCTATACCGACATTTGTCATAAACAAAAGTCTAGAATCTATTTCTTTTATAATAACATTAGATATTTCTTTTTCTGTTTCTGTAAGTTTTACTTCATTAATAAAAGTTCTCGCATCTGTAATAGACTTTGCAACATAATCCACAATATTTATTCCATTTATAAATATATGTAATGCTTCTTCTCTAAGCCTTGCGCCCTTACATTTTTCACAGTCTTCATCAGAGAAAAAATCTTTTGTTCCAAGACCATTACATTCGCTACATGCTCCATATGGTGAGTTGAAAGAAAAAAGTCTAGGTTCTATTTCTGGATAAGAATATCCATCATAGGGACACATAAATTTTACAGAAATCATTTTTTCTTCTTCTGGAGTTTCTATTTTAAGCAAACCTTTTGACTCATCTATGGCTTTTTCTACAGCATCAGACAAACGCTCTTTTATAGCATCCTTCTTATCTCTAAATTCACTTATATAGAATTCATCTACGAGGACATCTATATCGTGCTTTTTGTTTTTTGCAAGAACAATCTGGTTTCTAAGTTTTTTAAGCTCACCATCTATTTTTACGGATTCATAACCCTTTTCAAGTAAATCGTAAAGAAGTTGATAATATTCACCCTTTCTTCCAACAACTACAGGTGAGAAAATTTTTATCTTATCGTTTATAACTTCCACACCGAGAATTTCTCTAGAACTCTTAGGTGTTTTTATAGCATAAACAGTATGAAAAATTGTCTCTAAAATCTCTTCTTTTGAAAGTTTTTTTATCTCTCTTCCGCAAACCAAACAATGTGGTCTACCGATCCTTGCAAAAAGAATTCTAAGATAATCATATATTTCTGTAATAGTAGCGACAGTAGAACGAGGATTATTGGAACGAGATTTTTGATCTATAGAAATAGCTGGTGAAAGACCAATGATCTCATCAACATCCGGCTTCTGCATCTGATGTAAAAATTGTCTTGCATATGAAGACAATGACTCTATATATCTTCTTTGGCCTTCCGCAAAAATAGTATCAAAGGCAAAAGAGGACTTTCCAGAACCAGAAAGGCCTGTGACAGCAATCATTTTGTTTCTAGGCATCTCAACTGTAATATTCTTAAGGTTGTGAGTTCTAGCACCTCTTACGATAATCTTTTCAGAATTATGGTTTACATCTGTTTTTGTTTTTTTTGTATTCATATAACATTAAATGCCCTCTAGGTTTGGCCTAGGGGTTTATACTGAATTTATATAGTAACATTTAACAAAAGAATTGTAAAATAGAAAAAGATTTATGATTCCCGCCCGAACAACTAAACATTTTTGTCGTTCAGTCGGGCAGGCAACTCTTTCCCTACCCCAAAACTTTTTGAGCTGCTTCAACTATTTCATCTAAAGATAATATAGCTTTAACTAAAAACATTCTCGCACCGAGTCTAGTCCCTCTTTCTACATCTGCTTTTTGTCCAAGATTCGAAAGAATAATTACTGGAGTACCTTTTGTCTTTTCGTCTGCATTAAGGTTTTCCATAACTTCAAAACCATTTACTTTAGGTAAAAGTAAATCGAGTAATATCAAATCGTATCTGTTTAGTTTGATCATAGACACAGCATCTTCACCATTTGAAGCACGCCCAATGAGAGCCTTTTCGTCTATAAACTTTTTTGCAAGTAATTCGCTAAGTAAGTTATCATCTTCAACTATTAATATTTTTTTACCATCAAATTTTGCCATTTTTTTATTTTAAAGATAGATTAATTATAACAATAATAATAAATTATTCCAGAGGCAATAAAATGGTAACAACAGTACCTTCATCTAATTTTGAATCTATTTTTATACTACCATCATTCATCTCAATTATTTTTCTTGTTGTGTAAAGACCTATTCCACTTCTTCCAGGTTTCATCTCTATTGTACTTTCACCTTTCATAGAACAATCAAAAATATTTGATAATCTCTCTGGAGAAATACCAATACCATTATCTTTTACAACCAACTTCAAATCTTTATCAACTTTATCTACAGATATAACAACTTTACTATCATGTGAATATCTAAGAGCATTATCTATAACATTTATAACAGCAAGTTCTACAGTTTCCATATCTGCAAAAACAATACAATCATTATTTTTATTAAATTCTATAATATTATTTTTTTCTTGAACCAAATACTTTAAATTCTTCAAAACATTATCTATCAATAAACATAAATCAAACTTTTCTTTCTTAAAATTAAATTCTTTATTATCTTTAAAAAGATTCAGTACCTCTTCTGTAATATTTATAGATTCTATAACCTTATTATAAGACTCTTTTATTGATTGGATATCTCCGTCTTTTTTTTCTAAAATAATTGATTCTAATAGCCATCTTGCACCATTTAAAGGCGTACGAAGTTTGTGAACAAGAGCCATGATTAAAGTTTTATCAAAACTGCATATTATTAGATTTTCTTTCTCTTTCTTTTTCTTAAAAAAATTCATAGATAGATTATAACACATTAGTTAAAATGTTTATAAAGTTTATAAAATAATACAAAAAATACATTAATCTGGATTGCTTCGCTTTGCTCGCAAAGACACAAATTATTAACAATGAAAAAAAATAGATTTCATTTTGTAAAATCTATTTTTAGAGTATGTCTTTGCGAGCAAAGCGGAACAGTCCAGGTTTTAATTCCTTATTTTCTTTTTATTTTTTAACTTCTCTTTTTTAACTTCTTTTTCTATTTTTTCCTTTAACAACAAGATCTCATCTCTTAATATAGAAGCACTCTCAAAATCCAAAATTTTTACGGCTGCATTCATCTGAATCTCTTTTTGTTTTATAAGCTTTTGTGGATTTTTTACAGATAAAAATTTATCTATTTTCAAAAGCTCCTGCACCGCTTTATCATGATCACTTCTCAAATGTTCTGTAATATCATTTATTTTTTTAATAATAGTCTTAGGGGTTATACCATGTTTTTTATTATAAGCTATCTGTATATCCCTTCTTCTATTTGTTTCCTCTAAAGCCCTTTCTATAGAACCTGTTATCTTATCAGCATAAAGAATAACTCTTCCAAGAACATTCCTAGCCGCACGACCTATTGTTTGTATAAGTGAAGTGTCTGAACGTAAAAATCCTTCTTTATCAGCATCAAGTATTCCAATAAATTCTACTTCTGGGAGGTCGAGTCCTTCTCTAAGTAAGTTCACACCTACAAGACAGTCAAACTTCCCTCTTCTAAAGTTTGTAAGAATCTCTATTCTATCTATAGTTTTTATTTCGCTATGTAAATATTCTGCTTTAACACCTTTTTCTTTTAAATATTCACTCAAGTCCTCAGCCATCTTTTTTGTAAGTGTTGTAGCAATAACCCTTCCCCCACCTTTTATAACCTTTAGTGATTCATCTATGAAATCAAAAACTTGAGATTTACCAGAAAGAATATTATGTTTTTTATCTTTTATTTTTTCCGCATTCTTCCGCGTCGGGTCAGCGTTTATCCGCGTCTGTGTGATAGGTCTGATTTCTACAATAGGATCTATAAGTCCGGTAGGTCGAATAATCTGTTCGACTATTTGTTGCGAATTTTCTCTCTCATAATCACCTGGAGTTGCTGAAGTAAAAACAACCTGATTTATTCTCTCTTCAAATTCGTCAAACTTCAATGGTCTATTGTCCTTTGCAGATGGAAGTCTAAAACCATAATCTATAAGAGTTTTCTTTCTTGAAGCATCTCCTGCATACATACCACGGATTTGAGAAACAGCTACATGTGACTCATCTATAATAGTAAGAAAATCTGGCGTCCCATCTTCCTTTTTAGGAAAATATTCAAGTAAGCTATCTGGTGCTTCCCCTCGTTTCTTACCAGAAAAATGTCTAGAATAATTTTCTATACCATTACAATAACCAACCTCTCTTATTAAGGCTAGGTCATAAGTTGTTCTTCTTCGGAGTCTTTCTGCTTCAAGATTTTTACCTTCCTTTTTTAAATCTTCAAGTTGTTTTTCAAGTTCTGCTTTTATACTTTTGTATGCATTTTCTTGTTGATCTTTATCTGTAATAAAATGTTTTGCAGGAAAAATAAAAATTGAATCTATATTATCTTCAACAATATTTCTTGAGACAGAATCTATTCTCGTAATACTAGAAATCTGATCATCTTCAATATTTATCCTTATAATTATTTTCTCATTTACAGGCATCACTTCAATAGAGTTACTTACAGCTCTAAAAGTTCCTGTTTTTATATCAGAATTTGTCCTTTCAAAATGAACATTTATAAGTTTTTTTATTAAGTCTTGTCTTGAGTAATTATCACCTATTTTCAATTTAAGATTAACTTTTTCATATTCTTTTGGACTACCTAAACCATAAATACAAGAAACAGATGCAACTATTATCACATCGCGTCTTGTGAGAAGTGCTTGAGTAGAAGCATGACGAAGTCTATCTATTTCTTCATTTATCATCGCTTCCTTTTCTATATAAGTATCTGTCACGGGCATATAAGCTTCTGGCTGATAATAGTCATAGTAAGAGACAAAATAATGTACAGCATTATCAGGGAAAAATTCTTTGTATTCTTGTGCAAGCTGAGCTGCAAGAGTTTTATTGTGAGCTATGACAAGTGTTGGTTTTTGTATTTGTTGAATTACATTTGCAACAGTAAAAGTTTTACCAGAGCCAGTAACGCCAAAAAGAGTTTGTTTTTTAAACCCCTTTTTAATCCCTTCTACTAGCTGTTCAATGGCTTTTGGCTGATCACCAGCTGGCTTATATTCGGCTTTTATTTTAAATTTATTTTGTGACATAAATAATTCAGATAGAGCTTTAGACTCTATCTGGTAAATTTTCTTCCTCTAATAAAGAAGAATTACCTCTTTCTTTCCTTATAATTAAAACTATTTCTTTACAATGTTTTTTAAAATTTTCTATTCCATTAAAAATTCCTAATATCTCTTCACCTTCTTTTTTTGAGACAACTTTAAATACATTATTTGTATATTCATAATCGCTAGCAAAAACAAGATCGATTTTATCTTTCGGTATGGTATGAATTTGGTAATTATTATTTACATATCCAATGATTTTATTAAAATATTTCTCGTCACTAACAAGATGCGATTTAAAAGTACCTTGAAAAAGCGAACCCGTGCGAGAATTTTTCGCATTAAAAAAATAAGTATATCCTCCTTGTAATTTTTGCATGAATTTTGATATACCACCATCCACTGACTGTTTTAAAATAAAATGAAAGTGATTTGGATTAAGACAGTATGCAACAATCGAAACAAGTTCTCCAGATAGAGCTTTAGACTCTATCTTAGATTTTCTTACATTTGCCAAACTTCCCACTCCATCAATCTGATTAAATTCACACATACTTTCAACAAATCGTCTGACATCTTCTTTGTCTTGAAAAATATCACGTTTATCTACACCACGATTATATATATGATAATATTTGTCTTCTGTAAATAAAGTTTTTCTCATCTAACTTAGTATATCACATCTAAGATAGAGTCTAAAGCTCTATCTTCTACAAGTGCTCCATTACCAAGATAACGACTGTTTTCGTCTCTTATGATTACACGATCACCAACATTCACAGATTACATAAGAATCTCCTTTCCTTTGAGTTTTAGAAAAACATTCTAATTTGAATACTACACATATTAAATATAAAATCAATTATTATATTTTTCTAAAAATTCTTTTCTAAACTCATCAAACTTATCATCTAAAATAGATTGTCTGATTTTTTTTACTAAATTTACAATAAAATAAATATTATGAATTGAAGCTAGAGTTCCACCGAGCATTTCTTTACCATGAAAAAGATGACATAGATAAGCCCTAGAATAATTCTTACATGTATAACATTCGCAATCATCTTCAACTGGTTTTGTATCTATTCTAAATTCATTATTCATTATATGTATCTTCCCTGTCTTTGTATAAATAGTTCCATTTCTTCCAAGTCTTGTAGGTAAAACACAATCAAAAAGGTCTATACCATTTGCTATTCCCATAAACAAATCCTCTGGTTCACCTATCCCCAAAAGATGTCTCGGTTTTTCTTCTGGTAGAATTTCATTTACCCATTTTACAGCAGTAGACATATCTTCTTTTGCAAAAGAACCACCGATACCAAAACCATCAAATTTCTCCCCATCAACCTCCATTTCTGAAATAACTTTTGCAGATTTTTTTCTAAGATTTTCATCTCTACCGCCTTGGATAATACCAAACAATGCAGGACTAGAAAAATCCTGGACTCCCGCCTTCGCGGAAATGACAAATTCGGTTTTTGTTTCTTTCAACTTTTCACTTTGAACTTTTAACTTGAGATGTTCTTCTAAAGAACGTCTTGCCCAAGCATGAGTTCGTTCAAGCGCTTCTTCTTGATACTTCAAATCTTCTGCTGGTGAAGTACACTCATCAAAAGCAAATATCATATCTGCACCTAGGTTATGTTGTATTTGTATTGATTTTTCTGGAGTTATATAATGAACTGAACCATCAATATGAGAAGTAAAAGAAACTCCATCTTGTCCTATTTTTGCAAGTCTTGGAGCATTTGAATCATCAAATCTTTCTGGTATTAAAAGTGACGGATCAGTAATTTGTAAAATTTTTGAAATCTCTTTTCCATAAGCAGCACCGAGAGAAAAAACCTGAAAACCACCAGAATCTGTCATAGACGGTCCCTTCCAATTCATCATTTTATTTAAACCTCCCATTTTCTTCACAGACTCATCACCAGGCTGAAGATATAAGTGATATGTATTTGCAAGAACTACTTGAGCCCCAGTATCTCTGATTTGTTCTGGATTAAGAGACTTTACTGTCCCCTTAGTTCCAACTACCACAAAAGCAGGGGTTTCTATGACCCCGTGTGCTGTTTCTATAGTTCCCACTCTTCCAAGCTTTCCTTCAAGCTTTTTTTCTATTTTAAAATTAATAGCTTTCACTTGCCTAATATAGCAGAAAAGCCACTTTTACAAAAGAGATTTTCGCAAAGCGAGAACCTCTTTTATGTTTTATTAACGATAGCGAGTGAAGATTTACATTTTAAAAACCTTACGGAAGGTAATTTTTAGCAAAAAATTACCTGAGTAGAGAAAAAGTCCAGCGACGGCTGGACTTTTATCGTGTTTTTAAAATATAAATCAAACGAGCCTCTATTTAACCTCCAACAATTCAACTTCAAAAATCAAAGTAGAATTTCCTGGAATAGGACCGTAATCATTTGGGCCATAAGCAAAATCTGGTGGTATAACGAGAAGTCTCTTTCCACCGACTTTCATACCTTCTACTCCAACATCCCAACCCTTTATGACCATACCAGCCCCAAGAGTAAATTCAAACGGAACACCTCTATCTCTTGAACTATCAAATTTCTTTCCATCTGTAAAAACACCTGTATAATGAACTGTTACCATTTTACCAGCTACAGCTATATCACCTGTACCAATAGTCAAATCTTTTTGATCAACTTGTGATATCTTATTATTTTCTTGAATCATCTCGTTTTTATTATTATTTGAACCTATAAAATTATTAACCAAACCAGCACCTCCAACCATTACAAGTATAACTATAATTGAAATGGCCACAGCTATTGATGTTTTCTTATCCATTTTGTTTTTATAAAAAACTTATGATTAAACTAACTAATAAAAATATTAACCTATATATTATATATAAATATTATATCATATATAAAAAAATATAAAACAATTACCTTTTAAAAAGATATGATATAATCTATCACATGAATTTTAAAAAAATATTTTCTAATAAAAATAATTCTAGTGTAATAAAAGCAGTAAATAATTATATAAGCGCTGGCCCTATAACCATAAAGAGAATGGAAGAAATTATCAAAAAAAGGACAAAAGTTACAGACAGAGAATTTGATAAAGGATATAAATTAATTAAAAAATATCCAAGGTCAGTAAGTATTCTAGGTTCAGCGAGATTCAAAGAAGATAATGAATATTATAAACAAGCTAGATCTTTAGGATATAGGATAGCAAAAGAATTGAAATATGCAGTAGTCACAGGAGGAGGTCCAGGTATAATGGAAGCAGCAAATAGAGGTGCTTTTGAAGGTGAAGGAGTTTCTTTAGGTTTTACTATTAAACTTCCAAAGGAACAGGGTACAAACAAATATGTTACCGAATTTGCAGAATTTGAATATTTCTTCAGTAGAAAAACAATTTTATTCTTTTCTGCTGAAACTTACATTTATTATCCTGGTGGTTTTGGAACACTTGATGAGTTTTTTGAAATTGTAACTTTAATACAAACAAAAAAAATACCTAAAGTTCCAGTTGTTCTTGTTGGAAAAGAATTCTGGGAACCACTTCTAAATCTTATAAAAGAAGAACTATACGAAGATAACTCAACTATCAATAAGGATGATATGGAATTATATAAAATAGTTGATTCTGAAGATGAAATATTGGAGATAATTAAGAGAGCTCCATACAGACAAGAATAAAGGCTCGCTCCTTTTCTCTTTTTAAAACCGCGCATGATTTCTTGCTAGAAATCTACTATTCTCGTGCCGTCGCACTGCAAAATGGTTTTAAAAAGAGAAAACTCGCTCGCTAATGTTAATACAAATACAATTCCTTTTTGTACGTCTTTACGAGAATGTAATCATTCGTGGCAATCCAGGTTTAATTAAATTAATTAATTTAAAATGAATACAAACCTGGATTGCTTCGTTCCTCGCAAAGACAATGCTCATACAAATACTAATACTGGATTCCCGCCTCCGCGGGAATGACAATACAAAAAAACGAGGAGACACCTTTTAAAGGATTTAAGGTCTCACCTCGGTTTTTTTATTTTCCGCGTAAGGTCCGCATGATTCCGCGTCTAGTCCGCAATAGATCTACTTCATCCCAAACGAAGCTTTCACTGTAACCATTATATTTTTATTAATCTTTGAAGTGTCATAAGTTCCGTAGTCAGATATTTCTAGTGAATTTGAAGGAAGCACTTGAACAACCCCGCTTGAAGCAGATTTTAAATTACCAACTTTTTTACCAGTACTCTCTGCCATTTTATTTGCCCTGGCCATGGCATCTTTTATAGCATCACTAAGTAGGTTAACCCTAACATCAGGAAGTTTGGAATAATAATATTCAACAGGGTTCACACTAAAAATAACGCCTTGGTTTATAAGCTGTTGTGCAGACTGTGCCAAAGAAGTAATTTTGTCTATGTCTTTTGATGAGATTTCAACCTGTTGTCTTAAAATATATTCTTTTTCTGTTTGATAATTTTTATCATAATTATAATTTTCATACATTGATACAGTAGAAATTGTTATATCTTTATCATCTATTCCTTGAGTCTTCAAAAAAGCTTTTACCTTTGTAAGATCATTTGCTATTTGACTATAACCAGTACCAAGAACACTAACTTTTGCTATTCTTGTGAATTCACCGGTAAACTTCGCATTATCAGAAACTACTTGCATACTAGCAGAACCGGTTACAGTAAGTGAATCTGAAGAATATCTTGAACTATAAAATACAACGGAGAAAATTATAGTACAGACAATAATACTTATCCCAATAATAATCGAACTAATTGAATTATTTTTTGTATTTTCCATATTTTAATTTTATTACCTTATAAACTTTTAACTTAAAATTATTATACACCTAAAAAATACTTATTACTATATACCAATATATGTGCTATATTAAAGACTATGGAAGAAAAGAAAGAAATAAGAATAAACAAATATTTGGCAGATAAAGGAGTCTGTACAAGGAGAGAAGCTGATAAAATAATCGAATCAGGTAAAGTTTTTATTAATGACAGAGAAGCAGTTTTAGGAGACAAAGTTAGAGAGACAGACAAAGTAGAAGTCAAAAATAAGACAAAAACAAACTATTCTTATTACGCTTATAATAAACCAAGGGGCATAATAACCCACAGCCCACAAAAAGGAGAAAAAGATATTTCTTCATCTATAAATTTAAAGGGCGTTTTCCCTGTAGGTAGATTAGACAAAGATTCTGAGGGTCTCATAATTCTTACAAATGACGGCAGAATAACAGACAGATTACTTAGTCCTAGATATGAACATGATAAAGAATATGTAGTAAAGACATCTAAACCAATTAAACAGTTTCAATTATCGATAATGGAGGGAGGTATGGAGCTTGAAGGTATAGAAACAAGACCATGTAAAACAAAATTATTAGATGATAATTCTTTTTCTATAACTCTTACTGAAGGACAAAAACATCAAATAAGAAGAATGTGTGATAACCTCTCTATAAAAATAGAATCTCTTAAAAGAGTTCGTGTTATGAACATAAGACTAGGAGATCTAAAATCAAATCAATATAAAAAAATAGAAGGTGAAGAATTAAAAAACTTTCTTATTTCTCTATCTCTAGAATAAATTAATCAATTTTAATACACTTATTAAAATTAGTAACTTCTTTGTTATATAAAGTTGTTATATTTTCTATATTTGCAACAAGACCATTAAAAACATGCGCTAAATTATTATATTTAGACACTTTTTCATTATATGTCTTAACATCAGAAATATTAGCTTTCTTTAATTCATCTTCTGCATTTTTAATATCTTTTTTAACAATATTTAAACTAATATTAATTTTCTCTATATTTTCTTTTTTAAGATTATCTGGTTCACTGCAAGATGATAGTGGTTTAGCAAAAACCTGAGCAGATATCCAAACTTTTCTACCATCATATTTACCTTCTTTAGAATACACACCTATTTCTGTATAATTTTTATTTAGGATATTTGCCTTATGTCCCTCACTATTCATCCAAGCTTTAACAACCTCTCTGGAACCACCGAAATTACCCAACGCAATATTTTCACCAATTATTATATATTTATAAATATTCTTCTCTGCAATTTTAGAAACTGAATCACCTACTGGTGAGACATGTTCAAAATAAGTCTTTTCAAACATATCTTCCACACGTTCTTTTGCTATCTTGGCAAGTTCTTTATTTTCTTTAAGTTGAACAAGTCCAGTAGTGTTTTTACTTCTCTCAATATTTGTCCAATATATTATTTGGCTATCAATCAAAACCAAATCATTATCTAATTTATTATTATCAACTAATGGCTCTAACAATAAATCATTTTTCTCCACTTTTCCCTTTTTAGTAACAACAGAAGTGGTCGCAGTATTAATCTCGACTTTATCTTTTAAAGATAAAACAAGATATTCCTTTTCTTTACCAACACAAACCTTATTACCAAACTTTACTCTAAATTCATCTACTTTCCACTCACCACTAGACACAGCAGAAAAATACTGAATACAAAAATCTTTTCTAAGATCTTCTGTAATAGTATTATCTATAAATTTTATAAACTCATTTATCTTTTCTGATACCAAACCTAGTGGGTTTGCTTTAACAGTATATACAAAAAAAAGACAGAAAAAAAATATTACTAAAAATAATACTTTTATGCTTCTCGTGTGCAAATTCATATTTAAATATTATCATAAAAATACTTTTTTGTATTTTCTTTATGGTGTATAATAATACCTGTATGAATTTTCTAAAAACTATTTTCGGTTATCTTAAATGGCATTATGGAAAAGCTCTTTTTTCAACCTTTATCTTATGGAGGAATCTTTTATTTTTCTTAATTCATTTTTTTTCATTAAAAAGTCTACTTACAAACTTTTTTACGCCATGGAGAAAACTCACAGAAAGCTACCCACAAAATTTTGATCTGAGCTCAGAAACATTTAAAAAATATATTAGTACCTTCACAGTAAACACGATAATGAGAATTTTTGGGATGGTACTTAGAACATTTGCGATACTCATTGGGCTAGTATGTTGTTTATCTTTTATTCTAATATTACCAGCTACACTAGTTTTCTGGCTTGCCTTACCATTCTTAATAATATCATTATTATTATTTGGATTAATTCTAATATTTTTTTCTTAATTTCTAATGAAAATAAACGACTATTTAAAACAAAGTTCTCTCAACAACATTCTATCTGTAGAATCAGTTGTTTCTAATAATTTTAGAAATAAAATATCTAAATTATCAAAAAGTATAATATATATTATTCTTTTTATATTTATATTTTATTTTTTATTTAAAAATTCAACAAATTTTATATTATATAAAAAAATAGTTGACTTTCTTATACCCAAAATCATAGGTCTACTTTTTATAAATATTGGATTATTACTATTTTCAAAATTAATAGATTTTTATTTTTCTTCAACATATTATTTTGAAAAAATTTCAAAAAACAATTATAGCAAAGATGAAATCTACACATTCTCAGCTGGAAGAGTTTTTTATGCCGGAAGAAAAACAGATATTTTACATGGTTTTATAGATTCAGAAATAGGAAAAGAAGTTTTCCTAAGACTCGGAATATCAGATATAAAAAAGAAAAGTTTTTATAATTTTCAAAAAATAGAACAAGAGAATGTAATGCCAAAAAACGAAGGAAACATAATGAAATTAGAGGATATTATAAACTATTTTTATGATTATAAACCTACTTTTGTAAATTTTTTAAACGAAGAAGGAATCAGCAAAAAAGATCTCTTAGGAGCACTTAACTGGGTTATATATAGAATAGAATCAGAAGAATATGAAAAACAGTGGTGGAGATCAGAAATATTATTAAGAAATAAAGGATTATTTGATGACTGGTCCTTTGGAAAGACATATGTTTTAGATAGATATAGTAGAAACCTCATTGAAGACGAAGAAGTAAATTCTGAGGCAATGACAATATCAAACCGTGAACCAGAGATAATACAAATAGAAAATGCTCTCTCAAAATCCTCTGGATCAAATGCCATGCTTGTCGGAAACCCCGGACAAGAAAAAATGCAGGTAATATGGAGTTTGTGTAGAAATCTAAAAAAGAAAAAGGTTGCAACATCCATACTTGGTAAAAAAGCGATACTTCTATCAGTAAATTCACTTGCTCGCGTTTGTAAAAACAAAGATTCTTTTGAAGAACAAATTCAAAAAATTTTTAATGAAATAATTCATTCAGGAAAGATTTTTCTTGTCATAGATAATCTTACAGAACTCATAAATACTGCAAAATCTCTCGGCAGTGATTTCACAAATATTTTTAGTCCATTCCTTAAAAACAACGCAATCCAAGTTATATCATTAGTTAACACAAATGATTTTCATCAATATATAGAACAAGACAAAACTCTATCAAATAATTTTGAAGTTATTTATATTAAACCATTATCTACAGAAGAAATAATAAAAATAATCTCTGCTTCTGCATTAAAAATAGAAAAACAATATAATATATATTTTACATATCAAGCAATTAAAGAACTCGCCGAAGGATCAATATACTATTTTTCTGATGGAGTTTCTTCAGATAAAGCAGTTTCACTTTTAAACGAAATATCTCCTTGGGCAAAAAGAAATAATAAAATTATTATTAGTAAAGATGAAGTTTTAGATTTTATAGAAAAGAAAACAAATATTCCTACCAGTGGAAGAATCTCTATAAAAGAAAAAGATAAACTCATCAATCTAGAAGAGTTACTACAGAAAAGAGTTATAGGTCAAAATGATGCAATAATAGCTATCAGCAACGCTCTCAGAAGAGCAAGAACTGGTGTAAGGAGTCAAAATAAGCCTATTGGATCATTCTTATTCTTTGGACCAACTGGTGTTGGTAAAACAGAAACAACAAAAGCTCTCGCTTATGTATTTTTTGGTGGTGAAGAAAACATGATGAGGTTTGATATGTCTGAATACCAGACAGAAGATGCAATAGAAAAACTTATTGGATCATTCACTACAGGAAAAACTGGAATATTATCAAATATACTCAGAGAAAAACAATACGGAGTCGTCCTTCTTGACGAATTTGAAAAAGCTAATAAAGATGTTTTAAACTTATTCTTACAAATTTTTGATGAAGGCTTCTTCTCTGATATGACGGGAACAAAAATCAATACTAGAAATATTATTTTTATAGCAACATCAAACGTTGGAGCAGATACAATATTTAAAATAGTAAGTGAAGGTAAAAATCCAAAAGATTTCCAAGATGAAATAATTGCAAATATAGTAAGTAGAGGTTTATTTAAACCAGAACTTATAAACCGATTTGATGGAACGATAATATTCAAGCCACTTGAACATGATGATTTATCAAAAATCGCAAATCTAATGCTTAAAAAAGTTTCCGAAAGAATATTAGAAAAAGGATTATCTATGGAATACAGTGATGAAGTAGTTGAGTATATAATTACAAACGGAACAAATAAAGTATTTGGTGCAAGACCTATGAATAGATTTATTCAAGATTCTATAGAAGCACAAATAGCAAAACTCATAATTTCTGGTGAGGCTGTTTCTGGGAAAATAATAAAATTTATTGTTAAGAATGATGATCTATTAGCAGAAATTATTTAATCGAACAAATTCAAGGAGACACCTTTTTAATGATTTAAGGTCTCACCTTGAATTCGTTCAAAAAAATAGCCTCATAAAATTTAAAATAAATTTTATGAGGCTATTTTTTGTAATCGTCTGTGTTCATTTTATTAAATTAGACGGTCTCAAGTTTTGCTTTGAGAGGATTCTCAACTTTAGCTTTTGCTTTAGTTTTAGATTTCTTCTCCTTACAGTCTAGATAGTAGATGCTTATCATTGTACCTATTGCGCAACCAAGTGCATAAAATAGTACAATCCAAACATTATCTAGGTTATTAATTATTTTATCAAGTACATAATACCAGATCAAAATATTAATAAATGTGATGGAACCACTCGACAAAATCATGTTTTTAGAAACAAAATGTGTCCAAGTAGTTGCAATTATCATTTCAACGATACCAACAAAGAATATCATCAACATAACTGTTTTGGATATTAAATTTTTAAAGTTCGACCAATAAAAATAACAAAGTTACTCTTTGTTATTTATCATTGTATTATAACATATTTTATATATTTTGCAAGTTAAATTTTACCCTAAAAACTTGACAAATTACTGTTATTTGTTATAATTAAATATAGATAACTATACTTTGAAATAGGTATTAAACACACTACCCTTCCCGGGTAAAACGAATCAAAGGAGCTCAAATGAAACGGTTCATCGTCGGTATTCTCTGCGCGTTCGCTGACTGGGTCATCGGTTCTCAGTTCTCCAACCTTTTGAGTTGGACTGGGGTCGTTGTCGGTTTCCTTCTCGGACTCGTCTTCGAGAATGTGAAGGAAACAAAACAAATCGTCTCCGAGACATGGAAAAAAACCATGTCGTGGGGTAAAACCTATTAATGGGACTGGAAAGGGACAGCACTCTATTTTGGAGTAGTTTCTCTCTTTCTTCTAACTATGATTAACTGGATATTTTCAACCATATATTTTGGAGAATATACCAGTATGAAAAAAAACATTGTTGTTTTTTTTATTTTATTTGTAATGTCCTTTTTTTCATCAATATATGTAGTTGTTTTTATAAACTCAACTATAGAAGTTTATAAACAATTGAATTCTATTAAACCAACGTTTTTTTTAAAAGAAGATATTACCAAAAATTCAATATCTGGATGGTTACTTCTGATGCAGCCACAAGTATTAGCTCTGGCTGGTATTATAGTAACAGTCTACGATCTATATAAACTTGGATACAATACTCCGAACATAATCAGAAAAACAATCAGACTTCTTGCGCGGATATTAAATTTCCTCGCACTCTGTTTACTCAAATTGATCAGTGAGGAAAAGAAACTCACCTTCGCGATATGCACGGCTTCAAGAACCGTCTTAGGGTTATACTTAGGACGAGAAATCGTCTGCAGTATCTCTGGGGCGGTCATCGCTGGAATCCTCATCTTCATCTCCGACAAGACGAGGGTTTGGCTCGAGAAGAAGCAAGGAAACTGTGTGTGTAATACCTAAGTCGTAATCTACGACAAAGCCCCTCATCAATACAATTCGTCAAAGTGCGAATTTAAGATGAGGGGTTTTTAATTTAGCAAAATTACGTCATCAAAATGCCTGTCCTACTCGAATGGATTCCTACCAGAGTTTATTCTCGTGAAAACGGGGACAAGAATGACAATACAAAATAAATACAAACCTAGATTGCTTCACATTCATTCGCAAAGACATACGAATTAATTACGTTTACAATAGCGAGCGAGAGTTCTCCATTTAAAAACCTTACGGAAGATAATTTTTAGCAAAAAATTATCTGAGTAGAGAATAAATTTTTTGACGAAAAAATTTATATCGTGTTTTTAAATGGAGAACCCGAGCGAGCTTTTAAATACTGAATTCTCTTTTCCTCAGGAAACTTCTCTATCGCATATCTAAGCATAGTTCTTGGCATTTTTTTGCCATATTTTTTAAGAAAATTTTCTTCATCTTTCAAAGACATTTTTCCTACTTCTCGAAGCATCCAACCAACAGCTTTATGTATGAGATCGTGTTTATCATCCATTAATATTTCTGCAATTTTAAAAGTATCTTCAAATTGATTATTTTTAATAAAAGTATAAGTAGAAACAATAGAAATTCTTTTCTCCCAAAGGTTTTTAGACACAGCGAGTTTATATAAAATATCTTTTGGTTTATCTAATAAATATTTTCCAACTATTTTCGGAGCAGAAAGATCAACTAAATCCCAGTTATTAGCTTGTTTTGCATTTTTAATATAAAAATCAAAAACTTTTATTTTCTCTACATCATCCCCCTTTTCAAATTTATCTACAAGTATAAACAAAGCGCAAAGTCTCTCTTCATGAATTTTTGAATACAGAATTTTCTTAACTTCCGATAATTTTAAATCTCTATACTTTTTAGCAACTTTTCTAGTATTAGGGACAATAATTCCTAAAAAAATATCTCCTTCACCATACTCCCCTTTTTTAGTTTTAAAAAACCTCTGCAGAATATTTGCCTTTTCAAAATCTGCTAAAGTTCTTAGTTCCTTTTTTAAATCTTCACTATTAGACATAGTTTAATTATACTTATTTTAAGAAAATAAAAAAACCGAGGAGACGCCTTTTTTTTAAATTCTCAAGGCCTCACCTCAGTTTTTTAGAAAGACGGCTCGCTTTGCGAGCCGTCTTTCTATTGTCTTATTCTTAAATCATGAATCCTAAATCATAAATCTTTTTAAAAATTCTGATATTACACAAAAGTAATTGCCTTACCTTTCTTACTACCTCTTCCAGTTCTGCCTATTCTATGAACATAGTCATCATAAGTAGCAGGAATATCATAATTTATAACGTGAGTTATATCTGCAACATCTATACCTCTTGCAGCTACATCTGTAGCAACAAGTATATTAATACCATTACTTTTGAACTGACTTAAAGCCCTATCTCTTTTAGGTTGATTTTTGTCACCATGAATAGAATCAGCCTTAAAACCTCTGTCAACAAGAGTATTAGAAAGTTTTTCAACTCCATGTTTTGTTCTACCAAAAATAAGAACCTTAGCAAATTCTGGTTTAGTCAATAAATCATGTAATACATCTATTTTCTCTTTACCAGCAATTTTTATAACGTCTTGATCAACACTTTTTGCAGTATCACTAGTCTTAACAGAAACAGTTACAGGATTATTTAAAAATTCCTTAACAAGTTTTTCTACTTCTTTAGATATGGTAGCTGAGAAAAATAATGTATGTCTAGTTTTAGACATCTTAGACATTATAAGCTTCATATCGGCAATAAATCCCATATCAAGCATTCTATCAGCTTCATCAAGCACAATAGTTGAAAAAGGTGCAAGGTTAATACACTTTCTGTCTACCAAGTCTTTTATTCTTCCCGGTGTACCTATAATAAAATTATTCCAATATCTAAGTTCAGAAATCTGTCTTCCTATAGGCATACCACCAACACAACAAACGGAATATATTTTAAAACCAGCAGTAAAACTTTTTAATTCTTGATCTATTTGTAATGCAAGTTCTCTAGTAGGAACTACTATTAGTATTTCTTCTTTAGGGTTTAAAAGAACTTTTTGAATAAGAGGAATAAGAAAGGCGGCTGTTTTACCAGTACCAGTGTTTGCAATACCGACAACGTCACTTCCATTAAGAATATGAGGAATTATTTGATCTTGCACTGGAGTTGGCTCACAATAACCTTTATCACAAATATTTTTCTTTAATCTTTCATCAACGTGAAAATCTTTAAAAAGATTCTCCGGAATAAACTTTTCAACAACTTCATTTGGAACTGCCTTGTTTATAAACTTTGAAAAATGAATGTTTTGACCAACATTTCTATTTCCACTTGATCTTCTACTTCCAGAAAAATTTCTACCACCACCAAAAGATGGTCTTCCCATACTATTTCTACTGAAAGGTTTTTTATCACCTCTATTGAAAAATGGTTGTCTTACACTAGTACTCTTTGTGTTTGTTCTAGCGCTATTTTTGGGAGTTTGAGAAAAAGATTCACTTTGGGTTTTACCCGATCTAGGTGAACTAAAATCTCTAACATCTGTGCTTCTTTTGGCTTTTCCACTAGAGGAAGATCTAAAAGGCGCAACTTTTCTAAATTGTGTTCTATACATATAAATTATTTAAAACAGCAAAAATTGCCGCTTTCTTGGCTTTCAAATTAGTATTGATAAAAGCCGTTACTATTAATCGTTAAATGAAGCACAGATTTTGCGACATTTTCAACGCTTAATCGGTGAGATATTTCCCTACTAAATGGGATTTCATTTACATATAGACTATAGCAATAATAAAATTATCTGTCAAGCATTTTAAAAAAGTGAGTCTTTTTTGAGATAATGATTAAGTGTATATATCCAATCTTCATCGTTGTTCTCATTTTCGAGCTTTGAATTTAAAAGCCACTCTAAATACCTCCTATCAGTTTTTAAAACGTCTTTTATCTGTTTATCTTTATATTTTCCAAAAGTAAAAATCGTAAAAAGAGATGGTCTTTCTGATATTTCTAACATCTTATTTATTGCATCTTCATCTTTTGGTAACTCTTCTTTTACCTTTAATAAAAGTCTCTGAAAAATTGCATAAAGAACGTTTACATCACCCTCGGCATCATGAGCACTACCTTCTACTTCAAGGTCAAGAAAATATCGAAGATATTGAAGATTATATTCTGGTATAAGATTATTTGGATCAAGGTATCTAGCAACTCTAAGAGTACATATTTTTTGTGGAACTTTTAACCCCTCCGCTTCAAGCATGGCAATATCAAACTTCGCATTGTGAGCAACGAGTATTCCATCTTCTAATAAACTTTGTAGATCTTTTGACATCTGACTACCGATAAAAGCTGGCTTATCTGCTAATTGCTTATTTGTTATATGAGTAATACTCATAGATTTTACAGACATTGGTAGTGGAGGTTTAAAATATTCTGTAAAAATACCTTTTGAAGTTTTATAACAAACCTGACAAAGTCTATCTTTTCCTATCTCATTACCTGTTGTCTCTGTGTCTAAAAATATTAATTCTTTCATAAAATAATTATAACAAATTTTTAAAATAAAAATATCTTTTTAAGAATACATTAAAGGAAATATTCTATTTTATTTTTGTTGCACTTTAACGGACGATTGCACGACGTAATTTCGTATAAATCAAAAAACAACACGCTTTCGCGTGTTGTTTTTTAAATAGACTCGTTAGATATTAGTATCTGCTTGGTCTTTCTTCTTTTGGTCTTGCTTCGTTTACTGTCAATTTTCTTCCATCAAGCTCTTGACCATTCCACATCTCTATAGCTGCTTTAGCACCTTCTTCTGTTGCCATTTCAACAAAGCCGAAGCCTTTTGATCTACCTGTCATTTTGTCCATGATGATAGCTGCTGATGCGACTTCTCCTGCTTTTGAAAAAGCAGCTGATAAAGCGTCCTCTGATGTGCTATAAGAAACACCACCTACATATAATTTCTTCATTCTCTAAATATATTAACTCTAACTTAATAAAACCCTAAAATTTTCCAGGAGATAGAAAGATGACTAACCTTTCACAAATATCCAAGATACTTCTTAGTTAATGACAAGTATATACCATATTGAATATTTTGTCAACACTAAAAATACCTTATTTTATATAGGGTATTTTTGATGTTTCTTAACTTTCTACTTTAAACCTTAAACTAATTTTAGTAACTCTGTAATCTATTTATCTTCTCATGATTTCTTATTTTCTCGTGGGCTTTTGCTTCAATCTGTCTTATTCTTTCTCTTGTAACTCCAAATTCTATTCCTACCTCTTCTAAAGTATGAGTTATACCATCGTTCAAACCATGTCTCATCTCAAGAATTTTTCTTTCTTTTAATGACAAATCATCAAGTATTTCTTTAACTTGATCAGAAAGTATTCTTCTTGAAGATTCTTGATCTGGAGAAAGTATCTTATCATCTGCAACAAAATCTCCGAGAGTAGATTTACCATCATCACTATCATCTCCAACAGGAGCTTCAAGAGAAACAGTATCTTGATCAATCTTTTCAATCATATAAACCTTTTCAACTTCAAGACCCATTTCAGTTGCAATCTCATCTGACATTGGTTCTCTACCTAAATCTTGTGAGAGTCTTCTGTAAACTTGTTTATACTTAGCGATAGTTTCAACCATGTGTACTGGGACACGAATTGTTCTTGACTGATCTGCAAGAGCTCTTGTAATAGCTTGTCTTATCCACCAAGTAGCATAAGTAGAAAATTTATATCCTTTCGTCCAATCAAATTTATCTACAGCCTTAAAAAGACCGAGGTTCCCTTCTTGTATCAAATCAAGAAGTGTAAGATCAGCACTTCTACCAACATACTTTTTAGCAATAGAAACCACAAGTCTCAAGTTTGCCTTTGCAAGAAGGCTCTTGGCTTCCTCATCACCAACTTCAATCTTCCTAGCTAAATCCTTTTCCATAGAAGCACTAATCAAAGGATATTGTCCTATTTCTTTAAGATATATCTGTATAGAATCATAACTTGCATCTGATGATCTACCACCATAAGTATACTTTTTAACTTGTTCATCTAAGACTTCAAGCATTCCACCTCCTTCAAGAACATCAATACCCGCAATTATAAATTTATTATATAATTCATCAAGAAATATAACATCGTCTTCAATCTTTGGAAATTCTTTTAAAATTTCATCATAAGTAACAAAACCTCTTTCTCTACCCTTGCTTAATATCCTCTCAGCTTTTATATCACTTTCTCTTCTTTTTAAAGATACTTTCGGAGAAGAAACTATTTTCTCCTTTATAATTTCTTTTTTTATAGTTTTTTTAAGAGAAACCTTTTTAACTGGTTTTATTTTTTTAACAGTCTTTACTTTAGAAATTTTTATTTTCTTTGTTTTAGATAAAACTTTTGTTTTCTTCTTTGATACCATATTTTTTAAAATAATTAGTTAATAAATTTATTTACCTCTTTTTTAATCTCACTCAATCTTTTCATTATTTCATTTAATCTTATTGAGATTGAATTTGCTTTTTCTACTTCTTTATCACCCTCTGCTTTTTTTAAATCTGATAGTAAACTGGTAATCTCTTTCTTGTAATATTCTTCTTGTAAATTAAGTAACAAATATTCCACTTCTGTCTTTAACTTCTTCTCATCTGAATTACCATAATACCCTTCAGCTTCAAATGTAAGTTCATTTTGATTATTTTCAAGTTCAGTTTTAAATTTATCATAAGTATCTTGTCCCAAAACATTCTTAATTTTCTCTCTCAGATTATTTGGCTCTATTACTGCTTTATCTTTTAATGTCTCTTGACTTGCTATAATCGATGCCAAACTCCTTTCTACAGATCCCTTCTTTAATCTATCACCACTTATTTCTCTTTCTATAACTCTATTCTCTTCTTGATTTTTTATTTGGAACTCTTCGTCCAATTTTACTTTATTCAAATCTTCCATCACATATTCTTCTTTGGTGCCAACTATATCTGCAATCTTTGCTACATATCTACCCTTTTCAGTTTCACTCGGTAAAAGATAAATATAAGGCAAAACTCTTTTTTTAATTTCGGGCCATAATCTTTTTTTATCTGTGACCTCTGAAATAATTCTATTTAAAATAAAATCAACTAAATGAA
>JBAYAG010000002.1:0-21771 GCA_041669885.1 Minisyncoccota bacterium
ACAATCAAAGTGTAAAAAAACAAAAAGAACTAACAAATATAATTCAACAAGAGCAAGTTATTGAAGAAGATATAACATCTATCGAAAATACTGCAAATACTTTAAATTTTGATGAACTTGGTGAAGGAATAGACCAAATATAAAAGAAAAAAGCAAAAGGTGCGCCCGAAGGGTGCGCCTTTTGCTTTTTTCTTCTTTTTCAGTTAAACTCTCAAATATGACAAAAATATACAAAATAAAAGATACAAAAAATCTTCCAGATTGTGAAGTTGAAATAACCGCAGAAATAGAAGAAAAAGCACTAGAAACATATAAAATAAAAGCTTTTAATAAAATAAAAGAAATAGCTGAACTACCTGGTTTTAGAAAGGGACATGTACCAGAAAACATACTAAAAGAAAAGTTTGGTGAACTTGGTATTTTAGAAGATGCATCAGAGCTGGCAATAAACGACTGTGCAATAGAAGTAATCGCAGAATCAAAAGTTAATTTTCTTGGTAGACCAAATATAACTATAAGTAAAATAGCTATAGGCTCTCCTATTGAATTTAAAATACAAGTTACAACAATGCCTGAAGTTAAACTTCCTGATTATAAAAAAATAGCAAAAAAAGAAAATTCTAAAGAAGAAAAAATAGAAGAAGTTACTGAGAAACAAATTGACGAAACAATTGAACAAATTAGAAAAATGTATTCCGAGCAAAATCATCCCAAGTCAGATAAAAAACAATCTGACGGGGCAAGTGCTCATGTCCATAGTGATGATTGTAAACATAATACAGAGGAGATTCCCCTTCCAGAAATCAATGATGAATTTGTAAAAAAGCTTGGTGATTTTAAAGATGTTGCTGATTTTAGAGCAAAATTGAAAGATAATATTGCAAAAGAGAAAGAATTTAAAGCCAAAGATAAAAAAAGATTAGAAATTATAGAAGAAATAATCAAAGGTTCAGAAATAAACATGCCAAAAGCTATCACAGAAAGTGAGCTTGATAAAATGGAAGGTCAATTTAAAGCAGATATAGCCCAAATGGGACTACAACCAGAAGATTATTTAAAACATATAAAGAAAACTTGGGAAGAATTAAGAAGTGAGTGGAGACCAGATGCAGAAAAAAGAGCAAAAACTCAAATAGTATTACAAAAGATATCTCTTGAAGAAAAACTTGAATTAAACAAAGAAGACATGGAAAAAGAGATCACACATCTTACAGAACAATACAAAAGTGCTGATCCAGAAAGAATCAAAGCTTACGTAGAGATGATATTTTCAAATGAAGCAGTGGTAAAATTCTTAGAAAGTCAGAAATAAGAATAATGAATATTAAATAAAACGGATTTTTGCTTTGCAAAAATCCGTTTTATTTAAATAGCGCCGTCAGACTTCGTCTGACAGCGCTTTCTTTATCCAAATGTTTGAAAAACAAAACCAGTATCTTTACCAAAGCAATGTCCCGGCCCACCAATCTCACCACGAGCAACCAAATCTTCACCAATAGACATTATTCGTGGACAAACACCACCCTCAAGAACGATCGGCTTATGACAGATAACGAGTCTATCAAAACCGTTTATTTTCCTGTCTGGTACTCGCAAGCTACACATAAATTCCCACAAATAATACCCCATCTCGAAAGTGGGCCTCCTAATACGACGATCGCACACCGACTTAACGACATCACACAAACGAGACTCCTGATTGACATTTGGTTCACCTCCAACAATAACAAGTGAGAATTTTACACCACTCGTTATTCTTATCTGTGGAGAAAGTGCAATATTTTCAAACCAATAACCGACTCTTTCTTGATTCTTGTTGATTATATTGAACATTTCGTTAGCAGAAACCCCGCGTGTCTCAAAGTGTCCCAGAGAAAAAACCTTGGACATATCAACCGTACTCTTCATTTCAAACTCCTTTTGTAAGGTTTACAGAACAAACTCCTAATCAATTAGAGAAAATTGTATAAAAAAATACAAGTTTCTACGCAATCTTGTTTTTTATTTTATTATCAAATAAAATCTGAACAATTAAAAAACTCATCTATCTTCCAACTTGCGTATGTGACAAACTAGCTGTAAGAAAGACTAATCCCGTTAAATTGTTTTACTTTTTATAACTTTAAACCTTCTACCACCTCACTTCCCCTTCATCCTTACTGCCTCAAGATATTTAATCACTGCAGTAGCTACTCTTTTTTCTATTGGATCCAAATTTTTCTCCGTTATATCTATCACATTCTGTAAAAGTTCAAGCGACTCTTTTCTAGAACTTCCATCTTTCACATACCTATCAGCAAAATCAGATACTAAATCCATTAACTCTGACCCTCTTGAGAATCGGCTATCAATATTAGTTTCTACACTAGAAACTCTCTCCCTCTTTATTTCTGCTTCCATAAAGTTATAAAAGGCTACTTTGTTGTCTATTGCACTATTATCAGAAAGTTTCTTGATATCAAATCCAGCATATCTTCCTGCATTCAAAACACTTTCAATTATTTTTAAATGTGGTTCTTTTACATAACCAAGCAAAGTATTCAAAACACTTTCTAGCTCACCGTTTGTAAGTCCTTTAATTTTCTCCACATCATTCTCTTCTAAAATTCTTTCAAAGTCAGCAAGTTTCACTTTCGCAGCTTCTAGAATTTGTTCTGAATTTTCTTGAATATCTTTTTCCTTTTCTTTTAGAGAATGTTGCCTTATATGTGAAAGTCTTCTTTCTTCTTCCTCTGTAACTCCATTTGGTGTTCCATCTATCGTTATAATATCTGTTTTACCATCAACACTCGGCCACATAGCATATGAAATAGCATGAGCTTGGGTAGTATTAACTGATAGACTATCTGGACTTGTTCTAAAACCAATTATAACCCCAGAAGGAATACCAAGTTCACGAAGCATAGCTGTAGTAAGTAAAGAAAAATCTGCACAAACTCCGGCGTATTTTTTATCTTGAAGTTGTTCTCTTAATTCTGGTTTATTTCTCTTTATTTCCTGCATTCTGAACTCCATTACAGAAAATACTTCACTTATACTCTTACCTCTTTTTTCCTTTTGCACTTCCCTATTTTCAAAATCATAATATCCATATTTTCTAACAAAATTTTCTACTTCAACTATTTTTTCCTTTGGACTTTTATCTTCAATTGATATTAAAAATAATTTTATTTCATCGGGCATTGTCGCGACACTCTCATATACTTTTTCTCCATAAGTTTTATCAAGTTTCCTTATATATCTATCATATTCATCTTGAGATATATCGATAGGGACTTTTGGCACAAGGTCTTCTGTCTGAGAATACAAAATCTTATTAACACCTTCTGGTATTTTTACTTTTACCTCTCTAAGATTATTTTTTTCTCCAATAAGAAGGATCTCTCTACCATCAGAATCTATACCTTTTATTCTATCAGTCAAAATCTTTGAATTTATAAGTTTTGGTAAAACTATTTCTTTCATTCCATAAGTATTGGGTATTTCAAATGTTGTTTCTTTTGTAACCCCACTATTCTCTTCAGATATACTAAAATCAACCTTATCCCATTTATTCTGATAAAAAGAATAAGCTCCATAAACACTTGTAGCCACCATACCCTCTACTCCCTCGCGAAGTTTGAGAACCTCTACTCGCCTTTCATCCATTGGATCGCCACCTTCGATACCCCCACTTGAAACACCAGAAAGAAGTCCTCTAAAATTATCTTCTGGGCTTATACTACCTCTTTCATCTCTTCCAAAATCACCTCCACCACCAGAACCAAAAGAATATCCATTTTTAATTTCCTGCTCCCTCATATTTTTCCTAATTTCTGGAAATAAAGAAAAAACCAAGTGGTCAATATAAGCACCAGACATATCATCCTTCTTTGCAGACATAGTAGAGAAAAAAACTTCTGGAGAATCTTTGAGTGCATCTGTAATAGCTTTCTTAACTTTATATGAACCAGAAAGAGCTTGCTTTATAGAATCCTTTAAAGAGACTTTTTGATTCGGATAATATTTAGCAAAATATAGAGATATAATATCCATATCTGTTTTATCACCAATACTCTCTAAAACGTTTAACAAGTCGAGTCTTTTTTGTTCTCCTTCTGTAAGTTTAAATTCTTCCTGAACAAAAGAATCTAGTTTATTTATATCAAAAGTATAAGTTAGAATCTTTTGATCCAACCAAACTGACAAAATAATCTTATTCTCTTTCTCCTTTAATAATTTTAATTCACCATAAAAAGAAAAAACTGTTTTGTTATCATAAAAAATATAATTTTTACCTTCCTTTATAAAAGAAAAACATAATTTACCACAAATTTCTTGTGTATCACTTATTGACTCATAAGGGCCGAATTTTTTATTATCATAAATAATAAATCGTTGACTTTTTATTATAGCTACATATGTTAATTTGTCGGAAATTTCTCCTATAATTCCTGTATTTTCATAAGGACCAAATTTTTCAGTACCATGGATAACAAACCATTGGCCGTTTATTTTTGCTTCATAAGCTAATTTACCAGAGATTTCTTTTGGGGTTCCTGTTCTTTCATAAGGGCCGAATTCTTCTGAACCATACCTAATGAAAGTTTTACCTTCTTTTTGAAAAATAAATGTTAGTTTATTATCTATTTCTTGTACATTACTAATATTATTATAAACATAAGGTCCAAAAATTTCTGGACCACGTCTAATAAAATTTAAACCATCCTTTTTATATTTAAAAAATAAATTACCCTCAACACATTGAATATTTCCAACATCATCATAAGGACCTTGTTTTTCTGAACCATAAATAATATAATTTCCGTCCTCATTTTGATAATCACAAAAAGTTAATCTGCCGTTTATTTCTTGTATATAATCAACAAATCCATAAGGACCTAGTTTTTCTGAACCATAAAATACAAAATTTTGTTCTTCCCCATATACACTTTCTCCCCATACGCTAAAAGTCAGTTTATTATTTATTTCTCCAAAATATCTAATACTACGATAAGGACCGAGTCTTTCAGAACCATGAACAAGATATGCTTGTCCATTTTCTTGTATAGAATATGTTAATTTATCATCTATCTCTTTAAATTTTCCACCATTATTGATATATTCATAAGGACCAAATTCTTTATCACCATGGATAATAAACCTTTGATCTTTTTTTTCTATCTGGAAAGTTAGTTTACCTAATATTTCTTGTGGGGTTCCTATTCTTTCATAAGGACCATATTCTTCTTTTCTAGGATTTTCAAAATCAATCTCTTCTTTTTTACCTTCTCTTTTTTCTCTATCACCAATATTTTCTACAATTCTGTATTGTCCATCTTCTCCCAATACCAAGGTTTTCTTTCCATCGGTTTTTGTCTCCACTTCATCTACAAGCGAATTTAAAAGCACTCTTTTGGAATGTCCTATCTCTCCTCTCACAGCCACCTGATACGGCTTCCATTTAAACTTTTCTAACTTTTTCGCAGTATCTGGAGATACTAAATCTAAACCTATTTTATTTGCAATCTTTTCCAAGGTCACAAAATCAACCAAGGGAGTATAAATAAGTTTTATTATGCTTTCATCAGAAACACCGGCTTTTTTGAGTTCTTCTTCTAATACATCAATATTAAATTCCCCATCTGAAATAAGATGATTCCAAATAAGTGTTTTAACGAGCCTTGTCTCATAATTCTTCTCATAAGATTTCTGTAGCCATTCCAAAACTCTCTCACCAGACTTTTCCGCATCTTCAACTTTTTCTGTTTCTGTTTGCTTTTGTTTTTCTATTTTTATTTGTCTTCCCTTTCCCAAGGAATCTTCCTTAATAAAACTTCTTAGAGATAAAAAACGGGAGTAATATTCGTCTATATCAAAAAGAAGCTCCCCTGACTCTCCACCATCTTTTATTTGGTCTTGCCAAGACTCTTCATATTCTGGATGATAGCTGTACTCATTAAAAGGAGTCCAAAAAACTTTGACTTCATCCGCAACATGAATATAATGACTATTATCATCATTTAAAAAGGTTCTATAATCAATAAGTTTTTTCTTTAGATTAGCTAAAAAATCTTTGTGTTTTAATGTAACAGAATTTATCCTACTAAGAGAAAATAAATTTTCAATAATTTCTCTACTTGAATAACCTAAAAAATTAGCTAACTCTACTCCATCTTTTAATGAATGTTCCATAACCCTTTCAACAGCATACCTCCCATTCTTATCATTTTTAATTCTCTCAAAAAGATCTCTTTTTATAGCTTCAAGCTCAGCAAAATCCTTACCTTCTATTTTAGGCTCACTTTCTAAAGTTGTTGTTTTTTCCTTATTACTAAAAGGCATTTTAATAGAAAAATTATAACATGAAATGAGGAAATGTTTTAAATGTTGAAGCTGTTGTAGCTGTGTCATTCCCGTGAAGACGGGAATCCAGAATTAATTAACCTGGATTCCTGCCTACGCAGGAATGACAATGCAAAATGAAACATAATAAGCCTGGGTTGCTTCGTCGGAGTACCTTCTCGCAAAGACACTCAATACAAACCCCGAAGTTTGCTATAGCGAACTTCGGGGTTTGTATTTGTATTATCAACCACCCACTTAAACAAAATAAAAAACATTAGCTATTTTTGAAACTTGCGAGCGCGACGGCGCGAACACGAGGAATTTTCTAGCAAGAAAATATCCGTGTTCAAAAATATCTAATGTTTTTATATTTTCTTCATCTCCTTCCAATTCTCCCCTACTGAAGCTTCCACCTTCAAAATGACTCCACCAGTTTTTTCTAATGGAACTAAAGTCTCCATAATATTTTTTATTTTCTCCGTTACATAAACTACTATTTTTTCATCTACTTCAAAAACAAGTTCATCATGTACTTGAAGTGTCATCTTTACTTTATCTTCTAACTTTTCTTTTACTAAAAATTCATCTATTTTTACCATTGCAAGCTTCACAACATCTGCTTCAGTCCCCTGTATCGGTGCATTTATCGCCATTCTCTCTGCCATAGCTTTTACAAAAGGAAGTTTAGACCTTAGCCCCTCAAAATATCTTCTTCTTCCAAAAAGAGTTTCCGTAAAACCAAGTTTTTCTGCTTCAATTTTTACATTTTCTAAATATCTTGAAAGCCCACTAAATTTGTTAAAATAATCATTCAAATATTTCTGTGCTTCTTCTCTGGTAGAGTTTAAATTAACCTTCAAAGAATTTACCCCCATTCCATACATTATTCCAAAGTTTATAACTTTAGCTTTTCTTCTCATTTCTTTATCTACCATATCAAAAGGTACACCAAAAACTTCAGAAGCAACTGCCGTATGTATATCCTCTCCTTTTTTAAAAATATCTATAAGCTTTTTATCGTGAGATAAAAATGCAGCAATCCTAAGTTCAATCTGAGAATAATCTATTGCTAAAATATTACATCCTTTTTCTGCAGTAAAAGCTTTTCTTATATTTCTTCCAAGTTCACTCCCATTTGGAATATTTTGTAAATTTGGCTCCGAAGAAGAAAGCCTGCCTGTAGTAGTTCCTGCTTGTAAGAATTTTGCATGAAGTCTATTCTCTGAATCAAGTAAATTTGGAATAACATCTATATAAGTAGAAAGAAGTTTCTGAAGCTCTCTGTATTCAAAAATAAGAGGAATTATAGGATGCATATCTCTCATCTTTTCAAGCTCTGACTCTTTTGTAGAAAGCGCCCCAGTACCAGTCTTCTTTTGATTCTTTGGTTTTAAACCGAGCTTTTCAAAAAGTATTTCACCAAGCTGTTTAGGGGAATTAATGTTGAATTCTCCTAGAGCGAGCTCCCAGATTTTCTTTTCTAATTCCGAAAGGGTTTTGTGATAATCTTTTGAAAGTCTTTCTAGCTCTTCTTTGTTTATCTTTACACCGTTTTTCTCTATTTTTTCTATAACAGGAATAAGTGGCCTTTCTATAGTTTCCCAAATATTCAAAAGTCTTCTTTTATTTATCTCTTCAGACAAAACTTTTTCCGCGAGAACTAAGTCCTTTTCTTTTGTAAAATTATATATGTCTTCTACTTGTGGATTTGTAATATTTGAATTTATAAGCCAAAGCATTATTGAAAGTTCTTTCTCTTTCTCACTTGGAAGTCGAGCTTCCAAGTTGGATTCTTGAATATTTTTAACTTTAGTCTTTACTTCCAATATCCCCTTCAGTCTAACTCCTAACGTTCTAAATTCTAACTCATTCCATACGTTATTTATTTTTTCAAAATCAACAGAATCTCTCCATGTTTTTTCTGGCAAAGCAAAATCTATCGGTGCATCAAGCCTTATAGTTCCAAGCATTTTCGAAAACTTTGCCTCTTCCTCCCCTTCTTCTAGTAGTCCGATAATCCTTTCTTTTATCCCAGCTTTTATAAACTGCTCTCTATCTTTTTTTAATTCTTTATAAATATTTTCTATAGAACCAAATTTTTGTATCAAATCACTTGCAGTTTTCTCTCCAATACCTTTTATACCAATAATATTGTCTGATGGATCACCTCGAAGTCCTTTATAGTCTGGCAAAAGTTTTGGCAAAAAACCATATCTCTCTATTACAGCTTTCTCATTATAAATAATTGTATCCTTGATACCTTTCTTTAAAGTATAAACTCTGATTTTATCATCTTCAACAAGTTGAAGTGTATCCATATCCCCAGAAGCTATCACTATATCTAAATTTTTATCTTTCTTGTTTATTTCAACAAGAGTTCCTATCATATCATCAGCCTCAAAACCTTCTTTATCATAAATAGGAATATTAAGAGTGTTAAAAATTTCTCTAGATTTTATAAGTTGAGAGACAAGTTCGCCATCTGCTTGTGCCCTGCCGGCCTTGTAGTCCTTATAGGCGATGTGTCTATATGTGGGCTTTGGTAAGTCATAGCAAGCAAGAATATAATCCGGCTTGAGGTCTGTGATGATTTTTAGGAGCATTGTAGAAAGGCCGTAGAGAGCCCCAGTAGGCTCACCTTTGCTTGTTGCGAACTCTGGTAGTGCATGATAGGCACGATGAATAATCGCATGCACATCAAGTAAAACTAAAGTTTTTGTTTTACTCGCCCCATGTATTTTTTTATCTTTTTTTATATTAGACATTTTTGTATTTGCTTTTTCATATGGTTTATAATATAATATTTTTATCTTAGGGTTCTTTCCATAGAACTTTAAGGGTATTACATCCAAGGGCAACCCTCCGAAAGGAGGGTTGCTTTTTATTATTTTTTTTCCATTCTCCTTTTTAGTTCTCTTCCCCAAATATCTTCTTTCTCTTTTAAAATATCAACGTAACCATCGGCTCCAGTTCTTAATTCTTGAGAAACATTATTTTCAGATGAATATATATATACTTTTTTATCTTTATTTCTTAAATAATTAACTAATGCTAAAAAATCAGAATCCCCAGTAAAAAAAATGGCTGTATTATATTTTTCAGAATAATGAATAGCATCAATTGTCATTTCAACATCCATATTTCCTTTTTCTTTTACAGATTCACCAAACTCATCAACAACGCTTATTCTTTTTAATTCCTTCTTTTTTACTTCAAAACCAAGACCTTTTTTCAAATAAATAAAAAACTTATGTTTATTTTCTAAATTATAACTTCTTGTTCCATTTGCTGGATAAGCTGTATAATAAAAAACTTTTATTGAACTTGACTGATATTTATTTTTTAAATAATCAGAGATTTTTTGATAGTCCAAAAATCTTCCTTTTGCCTTTTGTGCCTGCCAAAGATTTGAAGCATCTATAAAAACATAAGTTGTGTTAACTTTTACCATTAAGACCATTATACCAGATTGTCGGTTTTTCTTAATACAAAAATCTACCAAGGTGAATCCCCTTAGGTGAGTCCTCAGGGAACTCCCCGATGACTCACCTAAGGGGAATTAAAACACCCTTTATGAAAGGGTGTTTTTACTAAAAAGTTTTATTGACCTGTTGCTCCACCGCCAGCAGACACTGTAGTTGTTGCCGTACAAGTACCTGTATATTGATGACCATCTTTTGAAAGTGTTGTTGTTGCCCTCAAAGTCTTTTCTCCAGTAGAAGTATATTTTTGTGGAATCTTAATCACGTTACCATCTATGAACCAATTCCCAGTAAACTCTCCCGTATCAGATACTACACTGGATACTGAATAAAGATCTGGTATATTAATCACCCAATTAAACTGAACGTCTTTTTTAACAACACCCTCTGTAGTGCAATCTAATTTCTCTTCTCCCATAGAACAATAAGCTCCAGTATCAATAGATGTTCCATAATCGCGATATTCACTCATAGAACAATCAATATATGGTGTCTCACGAATAGTATTATCAATACATTCAGAACTTGTACCTATAGTTGAATATGGACTACAATCAGTTAATGAAACACTAACTGATTTAGTAGAATCTCCTCCATCACCAAAACAAGTCAAAGAATATGTACTATCTCTTAAAACTTGCAAATCTTCTGGACCACCGTCTACATTCTTTGTTCCAGACCAATCATCAGATGCTGAACAACCCGTAGTATGTTCGAAATCCCAATTTAATGAAATTGTGTCTCCAATATAAACGTCGGTCTTTCCATCTGTTCTATACAAATTAACTATAGGAACAGGTGTTTCAGCTCCCTTAACATAAATAGTAACATCTTTTGATAAAGTACTATCCCCCTTCGCACAACTAAGTGTGTAAATATATTCTGCAACAACATTATTTAATGCATTTAATACACCCGTACTTATAGAATCAGATGTTGGATTTATAGTTCCTGGGTTCCAACTACTGTCTTTAAGAGATAAACTGCAGTTATCAGCATTTGAAGTCCAACTTAGTATGGCAGATGATCCACTATCAATAGTAGATGTGCTAGAAGTAAAAGTCATCAATATACCTGGATCTGTGGCGACAAAATCCCAAGTAAATTTTTGTCCTGGCACTTTCAACGATGTTACGGGTTCAACTGCTTCACTTTTAAAACCTAAATAATTTTCTGTATAAGGACCAATAGTATCTTTAGCACCCAAACTAAAACTAGAATAATCTCCACTAACAAAAAATAAACCGTCATTACATAAAAATTTATCTAAAACTGGCATATATGCACAACCATTAAAAGTAAAAACTGGATCTGAAATAGCTACTGTTATAGTAGCAGAACCAACACCTATAACTTGGCAAGATGACCCGGAACAATAAATAATATCTGGGTTTGATGAAGAAAGTACTAAATTAGAAGTATTTTCTGTTATAGAAAACTTCATAGCACTAAATTGATCTTCTAATTCTAAACCGTCATATTCAAATCTGGATAAAACCATGTTTATACCATATTTTTTCGAAAATATCAAATCTCTCTTTTGATCTATATCATCACTACCAATTAAATGGTTCATATAAAATTCTCTTTGACTTTCACTATCAAAATAGTAACCACCCATGAAACCATCATGAATACTTGTATCATTTTTTAAAGCATATCCAATAAGGGTTGCTTCTGTTGAATCAATATTATAGTCTTTATCAGAACTAATATTATACATCAAATTTTCTAATTTATTTAAAAGATTTGATTTGGTTTTTCCTGGATAAAGATATAAATAATCATAATCACTATCTACTACATCATAAAGACTATCTAATCTTTGAGAAATATAATTATTAACGATAATATCTTGTCCACAAGGAGGCGTACCCCAAAAACCACCATTAATGTTAAAGTCACATGTACTAGTAGAAGTAAAATTTAATATATCCCCAACGTTTACACTTGATGATGTTTTATCGACAGCAACATAATTTTTACGAGTTACATTACCATCAAGAAGATAACTCACGATCTGCGCTGAATAATTTATAGAAGAGGGAGAATTTTGACTACTTTGAAAAGATACTGTCTCTGCCCCCACAAAACTAAAACCCAACAGAATAATTAAAAAAAGAATGAACAAAGCTATATTTATTAAAATAAGTATAATTTTTATTCTTTTATTGTCTCTATTTCTTTTGAAAAAAAGAGGGAATAAAAATATTATAAGTAAAGCAACTAATATATAGATTGCTATGTAATTACTATCCTTTTTACACTCTTCACTATTTAATAAACTACAATCATACACAGTGTCTTCAGAATCTAAAAGAGTTCCTGACTTATCATATATTTTTTGTTCTAATTTTACATATTTCAAATCACTTAAAGCTTTGAAATCTATTTTCTCTGCTGAGACAGAAGATGGAATCTTCCCACTATAATCTATATTTGCTATTTCATTTCCTTTTTTATCTTTAGCGATAAGAGATACTCTACCTTCTGTATTTATTCCTGAAGAATTATGGAAACAAGAAAACATTGTTGCACTATCATTCTTAGTTAGAGGGAACTTATTCAAACCAAAATAGTTTACTCTTGCTCTTTCTATATTTGATGTAACTCTCATATTTACAATAGACTTTGTACCATCATCAGTCTTTACTGTCATTTTTAAATAATAAACAGAATTTTCTACTTTAGGTATTTCATAGCTAAGTGTTTTTTTCTCCCCTGCTTTTAAAGTTATATTCTCGCTCTTTGTAGAGATTAAATCTTTTTCATTTAAACTATCCCAAAAATATAGGTCATAAGCTACTTCTACATTTTTACTTTGTTTATATGTGTTTATTATGTCTTGTGTGAAAGTGACTTTCTCTCCTTGATTCACCACAGGCCAATTACCTATATGTAAATATTTTTTACCATTTACCTTAGTACTACTTTTATCAAAAGAAACATTTTTACTTATAGCAGATATAATATCAAAATTAGAAAATCCAATCGTTATTTCATTTGTAAAAGGAAGTCCTCCAAGGTTAAACTTTTTATCTACAGAAAAGAAATATTCTGCTTTATATTTTCCATCTTTTAATTTGGTTGGAACGTTCCAAGAAAAGTTTACTTGTTTGCTAGATGAAGCGTCTATCGCTAAGGGTCCAACAGCCATAAACTCATCTTTTATATTGTGTCCTTCTGTTAGATAAGAAGAATTTACTTCAGAGATTCTTACAAAAACATACCCATCAAAAATAGGATAGTTATTTTCATTTATAACAGTTCCAGAAAAAGTTATTATATCCCCTGTTTTATAGACTAGCTTTTCAGGGCCAACATTTACCGATACACTCTGAAATTTATAATAGTCAAAACAAGGAACTGATTCTGCAAAAATTTGTATATGTAGACCTAAAGAGAAAATAAAAGATAAAACTAGAATAGAACAAATAAACAATATTTTTTTCATATGATTTTATTTTAACAAAACTACATCACTTAGCTAAAAAAGCTGACACAAATTATTAAGATTACTAATATAATATATATTATAACATACATAAAAACAAAATACTCTTCTAGTATTTTGTTTTTATTTGTTACTTTTTTATTGACCTGTTCCACCACCACCTCCAGATACTGTGGTTGTAGCTGTACATGTGCCTGTATAAGTTATACTGTCCTTATCAATAGCTGTTATTGTAGCTTCAAATGTTTTTTCACCTGTAGATGTATAGATTTTAGGAATCATAATTTTATTACCCGATACTGTTTCTTGACCATGAGTAATATTTATTTCTGTAATTACTGGGCTATTATAACCTGATGGAAATTGTATTAACCAATTATTCTGAACATCCTTTATAAAATTCCCTTCTGGAGAACATTCTATAAATATTGTTGTAGGAAAAATACAATCATCACTACCATCACGATCAAGAAGTGGAATTTTCTCTCCTGTATCTAAACAAGTAGTCTCACATGGGCCATACTTTTTACCTTCTGACTGACAAAGTCCATAATTACAAACTTCTTGTTGTCTATTCGTAGGACACTCACTAACTTGCACCGTAGCAGTTGATGTTGTTGACACTCCATCTGCCCCATAACATGTAAGCGTATAAACTTTTGGGCCAGTAGTAGTAAAGACTGGTGTAATTCTATTTCCATTTAGTGGAGAAATATTATTCCAAGTCACAGAAGGACCAGCTATTGAACAAGAGTTTGCATTCGTTGAAGTCCATATAAGAGTTGTCGATGCTTTTGAACTAATTATAATAGGAGATGGTGACGCCGTAAGAGAAGCTGTAGGTTGAGGTATAAAAGTATCACCACCTGCAGAACAACCCTCTGTAGTAGAAGTATTTTCTCTAATACCTCCAGTACAACCAGTTGGACCATTGTTAGTTTCAGATCTTATCCTAGTTCCATTCACACATACACCCCAATCTCCATAAGAATAAGTACAAGTAGGTATAGTAGGAGTTGTACAACTTCTAGAAGTTATAGGAGTACCAACACAACCCACTGGAAGAGCTGAGATAACTGTTCGAGTTTGTACTCCATTTATACAAGCACCCCAAGGACCATAAATATAATTACAAGAAGGGGTCCCAACAACTATATCTTGATACCCTATAACTCTAGATTTTACGTCACTATTATCACCATAGTAACCGTCTGCTCTTACATATATACGATATGTACTTCCTGGAGTAATATCTGATGGTATTTCGTAAGAAAAAGAAAATTCCATATCCTCGTCACAATTATCACCAACAGCATCACAAGTTTCTTTATCTGTGTCACCAGTTTCAGTTGCTTTAAAAGTATAACCGTTCATATGAAGAGCATATTCATCTTCAAAATAATCTTATCCAAAACGGTCTTCAAATTCTTTTAACATTTTACTCTGTGATTCTAAACAACGAGGACCATCATCACAATTATAATCATTTGGAGAAGTGAGATCTGTTGTACCTTTTACATAATATTTAACATCAAAAGTATCGTCATTTGAACATACAAGCGTATAAGACGTACCAGAAACAGTAATCGTCTCTCCTGGACTATACAAGCCAGATGGTGAACTCAAACTTATACTTGGCATAAGTGAGCTAAACTTATCTGTATAAACAGAGTGGTGAAATTCATCCCAAGCAAAAGCGTTATTAAAACAAAAACCTAATCCTAAAACAACAAGCATTGGCAATATAATACCCTTTTTATTTTTTGCTTTCATTTTTAAAAATATTACAAACAACAATATTATAATTATAATTACAATTAGAATAACAACTTCTAATATCTGCTGTTGTTTTTCTAAATTATATTTTATTAAATCAAAATCACCTGATAATTTGGTTTCGTAATAACCAATTACTTTACCATCTTTTGCAAAAGAAACTTCTGTATATGTAGATTTTGCTTTTCCGGTTGATGTTAGCAAAACATTCTTAGAAGCAAATGAAATATAATCTGCTTTACCACTATATTCTGCAACAAGAACTTGTTTTTCATTAAACAATTTAACTGTCAAATCAACTTTCTCTACTTCTTTTGTGGAAGTGGCATCTGTTGTCTCTTTATCATTGATTAATTCTAATATATCACCAGCTGGACCAGTATAACTTATTGATAAATTGATATTTTCACCTTTATCAAAACTTGTTTTATCAGTAATTGCATTTACCACGTTGATAACATATCCGAAAATTATATATCTAAAACTAAAAACTGAAGTTCTATTTATATTGTTAGCATCTTTAAAAACTATATCTCCATAATAAATCCCTGGTTTTTCATTATTGAAAGTTGGAAGATCAATAGATACTGTGTTCTTTACTTGTTTTTTTAAACTAATAGATTTTGCTTTAAATGAAGTAATTGGTTCTTTCGCATTTTGCATACTGTAAACGACAACATCTGGAGAAACAACCATATCTTCAGAACTAAACAAAGAAACATTAAAAGAAACTTTTTTACCATCATATACTGTAGGACCAGACTGTAAAGTAAAATTATTACCATCTACATTTACAAAAGCATCATTGGCTTTAACGACAGGTAAACTAGAACCGACAATTTTTATTGAAGTATCATCCCAACCAAGAGGTGCACCATTATCTGTAAAAGCTTTTACTTTTATTCCTATTTGGCCCTCATCTGAATAAGCTTCTGATGATACAGGTAGAGCAAATGAAAAACTTACCAACATAGCTTCCTTCCCCTTTACAGATATTGAATCTATTTTTTCATTATAATAATCTACACTATATAAACTATTTTTATATCCACCAACCAAGCTAACTTTAAGATTTAAGTTAGAAACAAAAGATGTTTTTACGTTTGAAACTTTTACAGAACCAGTGACTACATCACCAGCTTTATATTCTGTTTTATCTAGTTTCAAATCAGAAACATAAACTTCTGGTCTGTTTTCAAAAAACTGTTCAGAATCACCCACTTGTGTATTTTCTTGTGCGATTGCTGATGTAAAAAAAATTCCAAAAACAAAAAGGAATATTAATATAGAGATTTTCTTTTTCATTTAAAATAAAAATTATTGATAAATATTAAAAAGCGACTTATGTACTTTATTATATCTTAATATAAAAAATATAAAAGATATTAGTACTAGCCTATAAGTGGATAATAATTAATACTTAGAAATAAAATACAAAAGGAATTTTCGCTTTGCGAAAATTCCTTTTGTATTTTATTTATTCAATAATAACACTTTTTACTTTATGTAACTTTACAAACTTTTTTACTTGTGTGTAATCACACCTAGAACTCTATCTCCCTCTCATTTTCCGATATAAATTTAAAATTAAGTTTAATATGATTCTCTGGCAAAATATCTAGAATCCTCTCTGGCCATTCTATGAAGATAATATTCTGTGGATTAGTAGATATTTCATTCCAACCTAAAGATTTGGCTTCTTTTGAAGATTCTAAACGATAAGCGTCTATGTGTATGAAAGTTGAAAGTTTAAAGTTTAAAGTTGCCTGTCCGGCCAAGAAAAGTAAATTATCAATTTGATACCTTTTCTCTATAACAAAAGTTGGACTAGTTATATCTTCTTTAATACCTAGTAATCTTGCCACACATTGTGTAAAAGTTGTTTTTCCAGAACCAAGATCTCCATAAAGTCCGACTACCACTGCCCCATTATAAATACCCATAGAGATTTTTTCTATGAATTCTCCTGCGATTTTTTCTGTTTCTTCTAAACTTTTACTTATTACTTTCATATATAAAACAATATCATATTATAAAAATTAAAAAAACCGCCACCCATGTGACGGTTTTTGTTGAAACCGATTCAGTCTTCATTCTTGACTTCTTCGGTAACAACAACTGGGACACGACTCCTTTCTCCTGGGTCGCGGATAACGATCATCTTACACACAGTTGGCGGTCTCCTTCCATACTGGTCTCGCCTATTGTCAAAGCGATACACTTCATGGACTGTACCGACTACCTCTCGATCATCTCCACATCCATTTTTGTAGATTACAAGTGTAATCGGAACCTTGAAACCACAATACAAATCAAACCCTTCCTTCGGTTTGATGTTGAAATGAATCCGTCCTCCTTCTCGGATCTCAACCCACATGTTTGTGGTGTCGTTGAAGAAAGTCAGCTGATTGGCATCAGCCGGACGCGGGCGTTGATGAACAGGGTCGGGATTCTCCAGATCCTGTTCCGAACGGAAAGTAACTCTTTCCGACGGAGTAACTTCCAGCTTCTTCACCTTAGCGGCCGAAGTGACCGAAACAGCCACCCCATCAGAAGCCGGTTGTTTCACCTTCTTCTGATAATCACCGACCAAATAAGAAACAAAACATGCGATTATCGCAACCCCGATCCATGATCCAGTTTTAATCGTCATTATAATAAACCAACCTTTCTTTTCAAAAGGATAAGGCATAAAAGAAACACTCGTTTCTAATTGCCTAAATCCAAACTTTTACCTTCTTTATTAATTATACACCTTTATATAAAAAAGTCAAGATATATAAAAAACCCTTAAAATACCCTTTTTGTTGTTAATTAAATAACAAAAATGGTATTATATTAGACATGGTAGATTTTGATGAAGAAAAACAAGAAAAGCGTCTTGAAGAAATGAGAAAAAATGAAGAAGAAGACGTTGCTAGAATATTGGCCAAAAAATATGGTTATCAATATATTGATCTAGGTCCTATTTCGATCAATAATGATGCAGTAAGAATAATTAGAGAAGAAGAAGCCAAAATCACAAATCTTGCTATTTTTGATATAGTAAACAAAAAAATACAAGTTGCGATATTATCTCCTAACAACGAAAAGACAATTGCTTTAATCAAAAAACTAGAAAACGAAGGATACTTCCCTTTTGTCTACATGGTATCAAAAAAGAGTTTAGAAAAAGCATGGAAAAGATATAAAGATTTTTCTTATGCATCAGAAAGTAAAGCTGGTACCTTTGATATTTCTGGAGAACAAGTTATTACTTTAATGGAAAAAGTAAAAGATATAATAGATATAAAAACAACTATAGACGACCTACTTGGCGTCAAACAAGCTTATAGAATATCAAAAATATTAGAGACAATGATCGCTGGAGCACTTAAACTCGGTGCATCAGATATACACATAGAACCAGAAGAGGTCTCTGTCAGAATGAGGTTTAGAATAGATGGCGTCTTACTTGATACTTATACATTTGATGTAGCAACATACTCTCTCATCCTTTCAAGAATTAAACTTCTCTCAGGATTAAAATTAAATATAAAATCAGAAGCTCAAGATGGACGTTTTAGTATTAAAATAAAAGACAATAATATAGAAATAAGAACTTCTTTATTACCAGGGGCTTACAATGAATCTTTGGTTATGAGACTTCTTAACCCAAAATCCATTGCAGTATCTCTTGAAGAACTTGGCATAGAAAAAAGAACACTTGATATTTTAGTAGAACAAATAAACAAACCGAACGGAATGCTTCTTATTACTGGCCCTACTGGCTCTGGTAAAACGACAACCCTATATGCTTTCTTGAAAAAAATTTATACACCAGATGTAAAAATACTCACTATAGAAGACCCTATTGAATATCATTTAAAAGGTATAGTACAAACACAAGTGGAAGACGAAAAAGGCTATACATTCCTTGCTGGACTTAGAGCTGCCATGAGACAAGACCCAGATGTAATAATGGTTGGAGAGATTAGAGACAGTGAAACTGCTAATACTGCTATGAATGCAGCACTTACAGGTCACTTAGTTTTTTCTACTTTACACACAAATTCTGCAGCAGGAGCCTTCCCTAGACTTATAGATCTCAAAGCAAATCCAAAAACAATTTCTTCAGCTATTAATATAGTGATGGCACAAAGACTTCTCAGAAAATTATGTACTTATTGTAAAGAAGAAGTTGAACCAACAGAAAATGAAAAAATAATAATCGAAAAAACACTTTCTAGTATAAATGATAAAACTTATTTAGAAGGGGTTCAAACAACAAAAATATTTCACGCAAAAGGATGTGATAAATGCAACCACACTGGTTATAAAGGAAGAATCGCAATTTGTGAAGCAATTTTAACAAACAAAGAAATAGAAGATGTTATTACAAACAATCCAAGCAACCGAGAAATCAAAAAAGCGGCAGAACCACAAAACATCTTAGATATGAAACAAGACGGAATATTAAAAGTATTGAAAGGAATAAGCACCATTGATGAACTTGGTAGAGTTATAGATCTTGAAGGTGAAAATTAGTTTTTTGTAAAATAATTAAACTTAATCTTTTAGTTTTTTACAAATTTTATCAATTTTAGAAAATAACAATTTGCCAGCCAACATAAAATAATGTGGTAATAGGTGTTCGGGCTTGCAAAAGTTCTAAACGATATTAGTATATAAATATAAATACCCCACTAATCCTTGTGAGGTAAAAAAAGAGAGTGTTCCAAACATAAATCTCTAAACAATACTTTAAACCTGGCGGTGAAAAGTTAAATTAGTCTTTAAGGATAACCTCAGCAATATTTCCGAAGAAATAAACCAAAATGTCCTTGAAAAAAAACTCGTAGACTCTTGCGAGCATAATTGTTTAGAGATTTACATTCAGAACTTTCAACAAACTAAAAAATAAATCTGGGGGAAAATAAAAAGCCCTTTGTTTAGGCTCTATAGAGAGTATAGCATAAAATAAAATTATGTCAAGCAAAAATGACTCAAAAAATACTAATTCCCAAAATAACCAAGAAACAGGCCGTATAAATAGTGATGTAAAATTTCTTGACCAGACATTAAGACCTACTTCTTGGAATGAATACATTGGACAAAAAAACATCAAAGAAAACCTAAAAATTTTACTAAAAGCTGCTTCACAAAGAAATCATCCACCAGAACATTTACTTTTTTATGGTCCTCCAGGGCTTGGAAAAACAACCTTAGCAAACTTAATTGCAAGAGAAATAAAAGCTCAGATAAAAACAACATCGGGTCCAGCAATTGAGAAAGTCGGAGACCTTGCTTCAATACTTACGAACCTTTCACCAGGAGATATTTTATTTATTGATGAAATTCATAGACTAAACAAAACAATAGAGGAAATACTCTACCCTGCTATGGAGTCGGGGTCACTAGATATCATCATAGGTAAGGGTCCAAGTGCTAGAACAATACAACTTGACCTTCCTCCTTTCACACTTATTGCGGCGACAACAAGAATTGCGTTGCTTTCAGCACCACTTCGCTCAAGATTTTCTGGAGGAGTATTTAAACTTGAATTTTATTCTGATGAAGAGATAGAAAAGATAGTAGAAAGATCAGCAAAAATACTTGGAATAGAAATTGAAGATGAAGCAAAGAAAGAAATTGCAAAAAGAAGCCGTTTTACACCAAGAACTGCAAACTATTTATTAAAAAGGGGGCGTGACCTTGCTCAGATAAAAGAAGAAAAAATAACAAACAAAACAATCGAAGAAGCTTTGAATATGCTTGGCATAGATGAAGTTGGTTTAACAGCAACAGATAGAGCTCTCCTTGAAACAATAGAAAATAAATTTAATGGTGGTCCAGTAGGACTAAATACTCTAGCTGCTGCCCTATCAGAAGAACAGGCAACTATAGAAGACGTATATGAACCATATTTATTACAACTTGGTTTTATAGAGAGAACTGGAAGAGGAAGAATAATTACAGAAAGAGCAAAAAAACACCTTAACAAACAATCTTGATATTAGAATTATATTAAGCTATCATTTAAATTATTAGTGGCGATTTTTACTCGCCATGTGTAATTATTAAAAAAAATAAATATAATAAAGTGTTAGATGATTTTAATGTGTGGTTTTAAATAAACTTATTACACAGGGTAAATCGCTTCGCTTATTAAAAATCAGCCATGAGCGGACATAATAAATTTTCAAAAATAAAAAGATTAAAGGCAAAGACTGACGCACAAAAAAGTGCTGTTTTTACAAAAATGGCAAAGATGTTACAAGTTGAAGCTAAAAAAGCTGGTGGTAATGTATCATCTTCTGGATTAAAAGCTGCTATAGAAAGAGCAAAAGCCGCCGATATGCCAAATGATAATATAGAAAGAGCTATTAAAAAAGCTATGGGGGCAGAAGCGGAACAAATGGAAGCGATTACATATGAAGCATACGGTCCAGCTGGTGTGGGAATAATAATAGACGTTCTTACAAGTAACAGAAATAAAGCAGCGGCAGAAGTTAAACATATTCTTTCAAACAACAGTAGCTCTCTTGCTACCCCAGGTAGTGCCTCATGGGCTTTTGAAAAAACAACAGAAGGTTGGATTCCAAAAACAACGATGCCAATTTCAGAAGAAGATACACCGAAATTAGAAAAACTAATTGATGAATTAGAAGATAATGAAGAAGTGCAGGAGGTTTATACAAATGCGGAGTAGATACAAAAAGATTCAGGATTTATAAAAACGAGGTGAGGCCT
>JBAYAG010000003.1:0-14824 GCA_041669885.1 Minisyncoccota bacterium
AACAGAGATGTAAAAGGAGTCAGACTTTATTGTGGTGGAAGACTCGGTGGAGCAGAAATAGCTAGATCAGAAGAAATGAAAAAAGGACAGGTTCCTCTACAAACATTGAGAGCAGATATAGATTTTGCTCAAGAAAAAGCCCATATGACTTACGGTGATATAGGTATAAAGGTTTGGATATATAGAGGAGAAATCTTTAATAAAGATAAAAAATAATTTAAAACCATGTTAGTACCAAAAAAAGTTAAATTCAGAAAGATGCAGACTTTCAGAGAACACCCTGATAAGATAGGTGTTGAAACAAGAGGAACAAAAGTTTCTTTTGGATCTTTTGGTCTAAAAGCTATATCTGCTGGTAGAATAAGATCAACCCAAATAGAATCCGCAAGAAAAACTATAGCTCACTCAATGAGTAAAACTGGTAAAATCTGGACAAGAATTTTCCCTGATCATCCATATACACAGAAACCTGCTGAAGTTAAAATGGGAAAGGGTAAAGGAGATTTACAAGGATATGTAGCTATTGTTAAGCCTGGTAGAGTTCTTTTTGAAGTTGATGGTGTAGATGAAGCTTCAGCAAGAGAAATGCTTAGAAAAGGTGGTACTAAGTTACCTATTTTGACTAAATTCGTATCAAGATAATACTATGAACATTAAAGATTTAAAAACAAAAACAAAAGTTGAATTAGAAAAGATGCTTGAAGAAAGAGCTATGTCTTTAAATAAGTTCAGATTTGGTATTTCTGGTAGTAAGATAAAAAATGTTAGAGAAGGTAGAAATTTAAAATTAGAGATAGCACAAATACTTACCATTATTAAAGAATCTAAAACAATATAAAAAGTATGGAAACAAAAGTAATACAAAAAAATAAAGGTAAGGTTTTAGTTGGTAAAGTTGTCTCAACTAAGATGAAAGACACTGTAGTTATTTCAATCGATTCTTTCAAAAAACATCCTAAATATGGTAAATATATCAAGAGACAAAATAAAATTATGGCTCACGATTTAGGTAACAAATGTAAAGAAGGACAGATGATTAAAATAGTAGAATCAAAGCCTATTTCAAAAAACAAAAGATTTACTGTTTTAGAAAAATAACGAGTATAAGAAAATAATAAACTAATATGATACAAGATAGAACAATAGTTAAAATAACAGATAACTCAGGTGCCAAAATAGGCAGAGTTTTCAAGGTACTTGGAAGTTCAAAGAAGAGATGGGCAAGAATAGGAGAACTTGTTGTTTTGTCAGTTCAAAAAGCTGAACCTAGAAAACAGGCTAAGAAAAAAGATATTCTTTACGGAGTTGTTGTAAGACAAAAACAACCATTTAGAAGATCAGATGGTTCTTACATAAGATTTGATGAAAATGCAGTCGTTATTGTAGAAAAAGGTAAAAAAGATCCTGTCGCTGGAAGAGTTTTTGGTCCAATTCCAAGAGAGCTTGTGGAGCTTGGTTTCCAAAAGATTGTTTCTTTGGCCCCAGAAATTGTTTAGAAAATAAGGAATGAAGTATTTTAAAGAATTTATTTCACTCATAATAAAATTAATATGAAAATTAAGAAAGGAGATAACATTATAGTCATAGCAGGTAAAGACAAGGGTAAAACCGGGAAAGTTGTTGTGTCTTTTCCTAAGGATAATAAAATTTTAGTGGAAGGTGTGAATGTTCACAAAAAACATCAAAGACCAACAAAATCTGGCACAAAAGGACAAATTATTGATAAGGCTATGCCGATAGACGTTTCAAACGTTATGGTAAATGATGGTGGAAAGAGAGCTAGGGTAGGAAAGAAGCTTGTTGGTGATAAATTTGTAAGAATCAATAAAAAAACTGGTAAAGAAATATAATACTATGATTTCACTTAGAGAAAAACAGAATAAAGCTTTTGAAGTTTTGAAAGATACTCTTGGACTTAAAAACAAGATGCAGTCTCCAAAGATTGAGAAAATTATCTTAAACTCAGGAACGGGTTCTTTTAAAGATAAAAACAAAAATAAAATAGTAGAGAGTAGGCTCGCACAGATTACTGGTCAGAAAGTATCTCTTAGAAAAGCAAAGGACTCAATTGCTACTTTTAAAGTTAGAGAAGGTGATCCTGTTGGTTACCAAGTTACTTTGAGAGGCAAGAGAATGTTTGATTTCTTAAATAAACTTGTATATATAGCTTTACCGAGAACTAAAGACTTCAGAGGTCTATCATCTAAAGCTATAGATAATATGGGTAATTTTACAATCGGTATGAAAGAAAACTCAGTATTTCCAGAGAACTCAGATGAAGAATTGAAAGATGTTTTTGGAATGGCAGTAACTATTGTAACAAGTGCTAAAGACAAAAAAACTGCAAAAACATTTTTTGAATATTTAGGATTTCCATTTAAGAAAGAGGAAGATACTAAGAAGGGGAAAAGATCATAATTTAAAAATACAAAAAGACGGCTCGCTTCGCGAGCCGTCTTTTTTATTGTCATTCATATGTAGATTGGTATTTGAGTGATGAAATTATTAAATTTAAACTTACAAAAAATCTAGATTATTTTTATGTTTGACACCTGTAATACAATTTGTTACACTTTATGTATGAGAAATATTGTAAATATATCAATGCCAGCTAGTTTAAAAGAGGAGGTTGATACTTATGTTAAAGAAGGGCAGTATGCTTCTGTCAGTGAATTTTTTCGTGACCTATTGAGAGAATGGAAAAAAAATAGTCTTCTTATGGAGCTAAGGAAATCACAGAAAGAATTTAGGGATGGTAAAGCTAAAAGATTGATTTCTTTTAAAAACTTAAGATAATTAAATGAAGATATTTTATACCTCAAAATTTTTGAGGGCTTATAAGAAATTATCTAATGAAATTAAAGATAGAGTTGAAGAAAAAGAACCTATAATTATGAATGATATCTTCGATAAGTCACTTAAGACACATAAATTGCACGGTGATTTTGAAGGATTCTATTCCTTATCTATTGATTATAAAAATAGAATAATTTTTGAGTTGAAAAGTAGTGATACTGTTATTTTCTATGATATAGGTGACCATGATATTTATTAATTAAAAATCTCGTTTGACTTTTTTCCGCTTTGTTGCTAAGATGTTCTGACTAGCTTTTAAAGAGCTTTTTATTTTGATTACTTGTCCTGTTGTAAATTCAACAAGGAAAAGATGTTAAAATATAACAATTTTTAGGTCAATAACTTTATAAGTTAAGAAGCCTTATATAATAAAATTTACAATTAGGATGGCAAAAAAATCAGTAATAGCAAGATCAAATAAGACACCTAAATTCGCTTCGAGAGTAGTGAAAAGATGTTTTAGATGTGGAAGAAAACATGGATATATGAGAGATTTCGATCTATGTAGAATTTGTTTTAGAGAGTTTGCTAATCAGGGTAAAATACCAGGCATTAAAAAATCATCATGGTAACAGATAAAATTGGAGATTTAATAATAAAACTAAAAAACGCAGGATTCGCCGGAAAGGAGAATGTTGTTGTTTATAGTTCAAAAAATAAAGAAGCTATTCTAGATACTTTAGTAAGAGCAGGATACGTAAAATCAGTTTTAAAAAAGAAAAATAGTAGAATGGTTGAAGTTGAGCTTGCATACAAAACAGATAAGTCACCAAGAATAACAGGAGTACAAAGAGTTTCTAAGAATTCTAGAAGAGTTTACAGTGGAGCTTCTGATATAAGACCATTTAAGAATGGTTTTGGTTCAATAATATTTTCTACTTCTAACGGTATCCTTACAGATAAAGAAGCTTTTAAACAGAAAGCTGGAGGCGAAGTATTATTTAAAATTTGGTAACATAAATTAATTCAAAAAATGTCAAGAATAGGAAAAAAAGGAATAGATATACCAGCGGGGACTGAAGTCAAGATTGACAGCGGTGTTGTTACTATAAAAGGACCTTTGGGAGAATTAACAAGACAATTTAAGAAAAATATATCTATTGCTGTTGTAGAAAATAGAATAGAATTAAAACCTGTAAAAGAAAATATCGAAAATAATGCTCTTTGGGGAACATACGCTTCACATATAAATAATATGGTAGAAGGAGTTACTAAAGGTTATGTAAAGAAGCTTATTGTAGAAGGTATCGGTTACAGAGCAGATGCTACACCTACAGATGTTACATTTAAAGTTGGTTTTTCACATCCAGTAAAAGTATCAATTCCTAAGGATTTAAAATTAACTTCAGAAAAAGGGCTTATAACAATAACCGGTATAGATAAAGAAAAAGTAAGTAGTTTTGCTTCAGAAATTAAAGCCATCAAAAAACCAGAACCATATAAAGGTAAGGGTATAAGATTTGAGGATGAAGTTATAAGAAGAAAGGAAGGTAAGAAAACTGCATAAAGCATAAAAAAACACTTGTTCAGATAAAGAAAAAGTCAAAAATACAAAAATGAAAAATACAAATAATAAAAAGATAAAAATACAGACAAGACACAAGAGAATCAGAGCAAAGATTTCTGGTACTTCTCTTGTTCCTAGACTTTCTGTTTACAGATCAAATACTTGTATTTACGGACAAATTATAGATGATGATAAAAACATAACACTTGTCTCTTTTTCTGCAGATAAAGTTGAAGGAAAGGGTTTAATGGAGAAATCTCTTAAGGCTGGTAAAGAAATAGCCAAACTTGCGATTAAAAAAGGAATTGAAAAAGTAGTTTTTGATAGAGGTGGTTTTATATATATAGGTAAGATTAAAGCTTTTGCTGAAGGCGCAAGAGAGGGTGGTCTTAAATTTTAATAAATAATTATGGATACAGAAACAAAACAAATTGTTGATACTAAGAAAGTTCCAGAAAATACAACTGGTATAAAAACAACCCCTAGAGCTCCTATGGGAAATGTTCCGTTTCGTAGACCAGCTTTTGGTCAAAGACCTTCTTTTGGAGATAAATCAAAAAACCCTAGAAGAAATGGTCCTGGAAGATCAGAAAGAGTTAAACCAGAATTTGAACAGAAAATTTTAAATATAAGAAGAGTTACTAGAGTTACATCAGGAGGTAAAAGATTAAATTTTAGTGTATATATAGTAGCTGGTGATAAAAAAGGTAAGGTTGGTGTAGGTACAGGTAAAGCAAATGATACATCCCTCGCTATAGATAAAGCTTACAGGAATGCTAGAAAGAATATGATCACTTTGAATCTTACAAAGGAGATGTCCATACCACATGAGGTAAGTGCAAAATACTGCAGTGGAAGAGTTGTTATTATGCCAACTCCAGGAAGAGGTAATAATGCAGGTAGTGCTGTAAGAAGTGTTATTGAGCTTGCTGGTATAAAAGATATTACTGCAAAGATAGTTTCACCTTCAAAGAATAAGTTAAACATGGCTAGAGCAACTATTTTAGCTCTCTCAGCTTTTGATAAAAAGAAATCTACAAATAAAGAAGAAGTAGAGAAAAAAGAAACACCAAAAATAGAAGTTAAAAAATAAAATAAAAACATGCAGATACACAATCTTAAAAGAATAACAAAGAATAAAAAAACTGCTACTGTAGGAAGAGGTGGTAAAAGAGGTAAAACTTCAGGTAGAGGTGGAAAGGGACAAACAGCAAGAGCTGGTCACAAAGTAAGACCAGAAGTTAGAGATTTTATTAAAAGAATGCCTAAACTCAGAGGTTATGCTTTTAATAGCAAAAATGTAAAAGCTTCTGTTATAAACGTTGCTGATTTAGAACTACTTTTTGTAGATAATGAGTTGGTAAACCCAAGCACTATAGTTAAAAAAGGTATTCTAGAAATAGGTGCTGGTAAAAACCCTAAGGTGAAAATTCTTTCAAATGGTGAACTCACAAAAAAGTTAGAAATTTCTGGATGTTTGGTTTCAGCTGGAGCAAAGATTAAAATAGAGAAAGCCGGTGGATCTATAAAATAATTTCTATTTTGAATGTTTTAATTTCAGATAGAAGATATAATATATAGATGGATAAAAAAGATCAGAAAGGATTAAAACAAATTATTAAATAAAAATTATAACTAGGATGGATTTTTGGAGCAAAATAAAATTAGTTTTTCAAGATAAAACCTTAAGAGGAAGGATTCTTTTTGTTGCAGGAGCACTTGTTATATCAAGATTGCTTGCAACGATTCCTATTCCAGGCATTGATGCTATTAAATTGAACGCTTTCTTTTCTGGAAGCGAGTTTTTTGGTTTTCTAAATATTTTTTCTGGAGGTGGAATGGGTAACCTTTCTATAGCGATGCTTGGTGTAGGTCCTTATATTACAGGTTCTATTATCATGCAACTTCTTACTATGATGTTTCCTAAGCTCAAGGCTATGTATCAGGAAGAAGGTGAAGCAGGAAGAAGAAAGTTTACACAATATTCAAGACTTATAACTATTCCTATAGCTATAGTACAAGGTTTTGGTTATTTAATGTTACTTACTAAACAAGGAGTTATAGTAAACCTTGGTCCGATGGATATGATCGTAAATATTGCCATAATCACAGCTGGTTCAGTTCTTCTTATGTGGATAGGTGAACTTATGACAGAGTTTGGTATTGGTAATGGAACATCAATGATTATCTTTGCTGGTATAGTTTCTCGTTTACCAACATCTTTAACACAATTAAGTGCTGCTTTTAGTATTTCACAAATACCTTTATATTTGTTGTTAGCTGTTATATCAGTTGTTGTTATATACGCAGTTGTATTTATTACAGAAGCAGAAAGACCAATACCAGTTACGTATGCTAAGAGAATTAGAGGTTCTAAAATTTCTGGAGGAGTCTCTACTTATCTTCCACTTAGAGTAAACCAAGCAGGAGTTATTCCGATAATCTTTGCTATGTCTATACTTTTGTTTCCTCAAATGATTCTTAAATTTATTGTCCAAATGGCGACAAATGAAACTGTTAAATCTATTGCTACTTCTTTAAATAGTTTTGTATCTAATTCTTGGGTTTATGGAGTATCATATTTCTTACTAGTATTTTTGTTTACATATTTTTACACAGCCGTTACATTTGATCCAGATGCAATATCAAAGAATCTTCAGCAGAATGGTGCATTTATCCCTGGAGTAAGACCTGGTCAATCAACTTCTGAGTATCTAGCTAAGGTTTTAACTAGAATAACTCTTATTGGTGCTATCTTTCTAGGTTTAATTGCTGTTCTCCCATTAGTAGTTAAGTCCATGACAGGAATAACATCTATTGCAGTTGGAGGTACAGCTTTGCTTATCGTAGTTTCTGTTGTTATTGATCTTATAAAGAAAATTGAGGCTCAGATAACGATGAGGGAATACTAGAATTAAGTTGAAAGTGAAAAGTTTATAAAGTTTAAAGTTAAACACAAAATAAAAGAAGGGTTTCGCGAAGCGAAACCCTTCTTTCATTTTGTGAATTTTTAAATTTTACTAGAACCCAAAAAACACTTATGTTATAATCCTTGTATGTTTAATATATTTAAAAAAGAAAAAAATAATATCGAGACGAGTGCTTTTATTTTTATTGGTAGATCAGGTTGTGGAAAAGGTACACAAGTTGAGCTCTTTAAGAAAAACCTTGAAGAAAAAACAGATTTAAAAACATTACATATTGAAACCGGTGTTTTTTTTAGAGAATTTATAAAAAGGGATGGATATACTGGTACTCTTACAAAAGAAGTTTTGAATACTGGTGGTCTTATGCCAGAATCTTTTGTTATTGGTCTTTGGGTCAGCTATCTTATGAAGAATTTTACGGGTAAAGAAAATATGATCTTTGATGGAGCTCCAAGAAAACTTCAAGAAGCAATTTTACTTGATGGAACATTAGATTTTTATAGTATTAGGAATTACAAGGTAATTTATGTAAATGTAAGTAGGGAGTGGGCAACAAAAAGACTTCTTGCGAGAGGAAGAAAAGATGACACAGAAGAAGGGATAAACAAGAGAATGAATTGGTTTGAGAATGATGTAGTTCCTTGCGTGGATTTTTTCAAAAATAATGAAGCTTGTAAAGTTTTTGAAATAAATGGTGAACAAAGTATTGAAGAAGTTCACGCTGAAATAATGAAGAAAGTTTTTAATGAATAATAAAAATCAAACTTTGCTATAGTAGCAAAGTTTGATTTTTATTATTTAAAGCGTATATTATGAATATTAATGTCAATAACAATTAAGACAAAAGAAGAAATAGAAATATTAAGAGAAGGTGGTAGACGCTTAGCTTTAATATTACAGGAGGTTGGTAAAGCATCTAAACCAGGTGTTTTAACATCTGAACTCAATGACTTAGCATATAATCTTGCTATGGATAATGGTGATTATCCATCAGTCTTAAATTATAGACCAAGGGGAGCGAAAAGGGCTTATCCTTCTTCTATATGTATTTCTGTAAATAATGAAATTGTTCATGGAATACCAAATGAAAATCCTAAAATCTTAAGAGAAGGTGATATAGTTTCTTTAGATATGTGTCTTACACACAAGAAACTTATTACGGATTCTTCAATAACTGTGTCGGTTGGTAAGATAGATTCAATAGCTCAAAAACTTTTAAATGTAACAAAAGAAGCTATGAATGCTGGTATAAAAGCCGCTAAAGGTAATGGTCATGTTGGTGATATTGGTTTTGCAGTAGAAAGGGTCGCTAAAGCAAATGGTTTTTCAATAGTTGAAGATTTGTGTGGACATGGTGTTGGATATAGTGTTCATGAAGATCCATATATACCAAATTATGGTGAGAAGGGTAAGGGAGAAAGATTAAAACCAGGAATGGTTATTTGTATAGAACCTATGCTTAATGAAGGTGGTAAAAATATTTATTTAGATGATGATGGCTGGACATATAAAACAGGAGATGGTTCTAGGAGTGCACATTTTGAACACACTATTGTTATTACGAGTGGTGAACCAGAAATATTGACGAAAGTATAAGGGTAAATATAGTTTGAATTGTCTTTGCGAGGTACGAAGCAATCCAGTATTTGTATTTTTTATATATTCAGGACTTTAGCTCTAAACAAAACTACTGGCTTCTAGCTGGTAGTAGTTTATCTTGTTTTGTGGAGATTATTTTATAATTAAGGTATAATTTGTCTAATTATGGCTGAAAATTTTGGTTTAAATATTGAACAAAAATTTAAAACTCCGGAAGAGGAGTTGGATTTTTTGCGTGCAGAAGTTTCTCGAAAAGAAAAAATATTACTTGATAATGGAGAAAAATATAATAAAGATGAAGTCGTAAAAGGAGAAATAAAAGAACATAAAGAAAGAAGGTCAGAAGATATTTTAGATGATAATTATGCCTTGAAAAGCACTGAGGTTCAGTCTATTGTTCTTGAACTTGCTCCAGAAGATCATGATACTAAAATGGCGGAGCTTGTTGATATTTTACAAGAAAAAGGAATATTTAATGTTTTATCTGTTTTAGAGAGTCTCAAAAATCCTCATATAACAGATGATTTCCATAGGTTCTTAGTTCAATATATAAAAGCTGGCTTTTCAATACCTGGTATAAAAGAAAAAAGTCCAATTTTTAAATCCCTAAAGATGACTTTGTTTGAAGTTTCATTACCTGAATTAAAAAAGGAAGATGAACAAAAGAACAGAAATTTGAAAGAACTTATTTCCAAAATGGAACAGTTTTATTCTGGTATGTTTTCTGTAGAAAGTGATGATAAAAATGGTACTGGATATTTTGTACTTGAACTTGCTAAATCAAACAATAGTAATGAAATTATTTTTTATATTTCTGTGCCAGATGTCAAAAGAACTCTTTTTGAAAAACAAGTCGTTTCGATTTTCCCTGAAGCTAGAGTTTTAGAAAAAAAAGATGATTATAATATTTTTAATGAAGGAGGTGACTATGTTGGGTCTTATGCTGAACTTTCTACTAATCATATTTTTCCAATTAAAACTTATGAACAATATGACTATGATCCAATAAAGGTTTTATTAAGTAGCTTTTCTAAAGTAGATAAAAATGGTGAAGGAGCTTCAATACAAATAATAGTTAAGCCAGCTAATCCTACAGAAATATCTTTTTTTAAAAGAGTGCTTAAGGAAATGGAAAAAGGATTAAAATTTAAAGATGCTCTTGTTAAAGCAGACAACTCTTTATTTAATGAATTTAAAAAAATAATTAAGGAATTTGTAAGTCCTAACAGTAAGAAAGATGAGAATAAAGATAATAATTCAGCATCAAATCAAACCCCTATTGAAAATATAAAATCAAAAATCAGTAGTCCTCTTGTAAATATTAATATTAGGGTATTGGCTTCATCTAGAACACAAGAAGAAGCAAGTTCAATAATATCTGATATAGAATCATCTTTTAATCAATTTGAAAATACTATAGGCAATAAAATTATTTTTAAAAGAATAAATGGAAAAGAGCTTTTAAAAATGTCTAGAGACTTTTCTTTTAGGACTTTTAATTATTCTAAAAAGTTAATTCTAAATTTAAAAGAGCTTACTACTATAATGCATCTTCCAGAGGTTGATTCAAAAGGCACTTCTCAGCTTAAACAAACACAAGCTGTTACTGCTCCAGCACCTCTTGATCTTCCAGATAATGGAATATTGCTTGGTACAAATAAATATAGAAATATAAATACTGAAATAAGAATAACCCCTGAAGACAGGTTAAGACATTTTTACGTTATAGGACAAACTGGTACAGGTAAGACAACTATTTTAAAGACGATGATTCGTCAAGATATTTTAAATGGGGAAGGTGTTTGTATGATAGACCCACACGGTTCAGATATTCAAGAAGTGCTTTCTTTTATTCCACCTGAGAGATATGAAGATGTAATTTATTTTGATCCAAGTTATACGGCAAGACCAATGGGTCTTAATATGCTTGAATACGATGTAAGATTTCCTGAACAAAAAACTTTCGTTGTAAACGAGATGATGTCTATCTTCAATAAACTTTTTGATATGAAAAATGCTGGCGGTCCGATGTTTGAACAATATTTTAGAAATGCAACCATGCTTGTTATTGAAGATCCAGAAACAGGTTGTACACTCTTAGATGTTTCTAGAGTGCTTGCTGATAAAGCATTTAGACAACTTAAACTTTCAAGGTGTAAAAATCCTATCGTTGTTCAATTTTGGAAAGAGATAGCAGAAAAAGCTGGAGGTGAATCATCTTTGGCAAATATGGTTCCGTATGTTACAAGTAAGTTCGATGTTTTTCTAGCGAATGACATTATGCGTCCTATTGTTTCTCAAGAAAAATCATCTTTTGATTTTAGAGACATTATGGATAGTAAGAAAATCCTTCTTGTGAACTTGGCGAAGGGAAGACTTGGTGATATAAACTCAAATCTCATTGGTCTTATTTTTGTGGGTAAAATACTTATGGCGGCTCTTTCTAGAGTTGATTCTTTCGGAACAGATTTACCACCATTTTATCTTTATATAGATGAGTTCCAAAATGTTACAACAGACTCTATATCTACAATTCTTTCTGAAGCTAGAAAATATAAGCTTTCACTTACTGTAGCTCACCAGTTTATCGCTCAGCTTGATGAAAAGATTAAAAATTCTGTTTTTGGAAACGTTGGTTCAATGTCTGTGTTCCGTGTAAGTTCTGAAGATGCTGAATATTTAGAAAAACAATTTGCCCCAGTTTTTTCTGCTAAAGACTTGATGAATATAGAAACTCATAATTCTTATGTAAAGATGCTTGCAAATGGTAGTCCTGTTAAACCATTTAGTATGGAAACAAACTTACCACCGAGAGGCACAAAGATTTTACTTGATAAGATAAAAGAGTTGTCTTATTTGAAATATGGTAAAGACAGGGCAGAAGTTGAAAGTGCAATTATGGAAAAGTACAAAAAACCAGAGATAAAAATTGAACCACCAGTAACACCAAAGTTTTAATTGAGAATTCTATTTTATATGTTATTATGGTGCGTAATTATTAGTTATAAGATTATTTATTCTGAGCCAAACATTAATTTGGACGGACAAGAAAAAAATGAAAAACGAAAAGACTTTTGTGATAATAAAACCAGACGGAGTACAGAGATCTCTTATTGGAGAAATAGTTAAAAGATTTGAGAGGGTTGGTTTGAAGATAGTTGGTTTGAAAATGATTGTTCCTACAAAAGAACAGGTTAGAAAACATTATACTGTTGATCCAGAATGGATAAGGAAGGTTGGAGAAAAATCAATTGCTGGATATGAAAAGAAAGGACTTGTTCCTCCTACAAAAGATCCAATTGAAATAGGTGAAAAGGTTTTGGATAATTTAACAAAATACATGTCGAGTGGCCCAGTAATTGCTATGGTTCTTGAGGGGGTACACGCTGTGGGTATCGTAAGAAAAATTGTTGGTGGAACAGAACCTTTGACTTCAGATGTCGGTACTATAAGAGGTGATTTTGTTTTAGACTCATATCAAATCGCTGATACAGATGGTAGACCGATAAGAAATTTAATCCATGCTTCTGGGAATGTAGATGAATCAAAAGCAGAAATTAATCTTTGGTTTAACGAAAATGAAATTATAAAATATCGTCATATTCAGGATGCTATATTATATGATGTAAATTTGGATGGGATTTTAGAATAAAGGCTCGCTCGGATATTCAATTTAAAAACACGATAGAAATTTTTTCGTCAAAAAATTTCTTCTCTACTCAGATAATTTTTTGCTAAAAATTATCTTCCGTAAGGTTTTTAAATTGAATATCCTCGCTCGCTAGTAGAAATACAAAATCCGTCGCGACTTCCAAGTTCCTCAAAAGAGATTACCTTGCTTGCTAGTGAAAATATAATATTAATTTCTCTTCCGTAAGGCTTTTAGAAAATGAATACTCGCTCGCTAGTGCGAATGCAATTAAAAACCGAGGTGACGCCTTGAATCTTCCAAAAGGTGTCTTCTTGGTTTTTCCTTATATTTGATTTATCCACACACATACACACACACTTGCCCTCACACCTCAAAAATAATATAATAAACATATTATTAATTAATTCAAGTTAGTTTTCGCAAAGCAAAAACCTACCCCAACAAAAACAATGAAGAAAATAAACCTTAAACCCATCATCTCCTATATCCTCGGCGCAGTTCTAGTTCTTGGTGGTGTGGTTATAGCTGGCTCACTTACTCCTATAGAAGCAGATATATCACCAACTATGGTAACATTACAAGATATATATAACAGATTACAAACATCTAGCGACTATTATGACAGCACTCCAGATTCACATACTATATCAACACTCAATACACCATCAGAATCAATGGCCACACTACAAGCTATATGGAATAGTCTTACTGATTTAAGATTACCTACAGAAGATAAAGTACAGGATGGTTATTCTTATGGTCCAGGTGATTCTATGACAGGGAGTCTTTCTGCGGGAGCTCCAACTCTTGAGTGGTCTGCAGACCTCGGAACTATGATTTGGGCTGATGCAGTAACAGCTTGTACTACATGGGGAGGAAGATTACCTAAATTAGGAGAATTATTAAATGTCTTATCACAACAATTTGTGGAAGGAGGAACAGAAGGTCCTGGCGGTTTTGCAGCGAGCATGTACTATTGGTCTAGTACTGAGGGCGTTAGTGGCGACGCTTACAATGGTAGCTACGGTTACGGTATCGTGTCCTATAACTACGTCAGTAAGAGTATCGAGTACTTAGTTCGTTGTGTCCGTTAGTATTCTTTCTGCATATCTTCATTTCTTCATTCTCTCCTAAACAATTCTGGTACTCCAGAGCGTTTTGGAGAGAGCTAAAATTATAGTTTGAAGTTGAATCTGTGTGAAAGTAAGACAATATTACAGAGAATAGAAAGAGGAATTGATTTTCTAGGTTATTTTATAAAGCCGAGTCATACTTTAGTAAGAAGAAAGGTTGTGTGGAGGTTTAAAAAGAAAATTATTTATTATAAAGGAAGTTTATTTCAAAAACAGGATAATAAAAAAAATATAAACAGAGGTTTTGTTTCAAGTATTAATTCATATTTTGGACATTTTATTCATGCAAATAGTTTTGGGTTGAGGAAGGTGATTTGGGAGAGAAAATTAAAAGAGATGAAAATATTTGAGGTTGGGGATGGGTTTGAGAAGTTTATGATTAAGAAAAAAGATTAATCTTATTATCTAAAATATATTGTAAATTAAGGTTAAAATTAGAAAATTTATGTGGATATTAAATATGATGGTTTCTGGTTGTTATTTTGCTTGACTTTATTTTGATTTCCGCTATACTCTCTCCCATACAGATATGTTGAATAAAAACCAATTTTTAAAGCGGGAAGTATAGTCAGCATTTTTAATGTTGTCTCTACTTGAACCGCAAAGAAGCGGTTTTTTTATCGGAAAGATTGAAACTTGATAAATAAGATATAAATTTGAGGGATTCTTTTGTAAAAGAGAATAATTAAAATTTGCATCTTCATGCTGTCGTAGTATCACCAATTTGCTGCCGAAAGGTGGCTTGGGTCTTTTATAGATACTATAGACAGGCAGGTGAATCAATTAAACTCTTTTGAAGAGGTTTAATATGATTTAAAAAACTGTTGTATGGAATTGATTCTGTATAACAGGTTAAAACAAATTTAAGTCTGTATTAATTTACAGATATTAAAATATTGTGGTTTTTAAATTTCCTAATGGGAAATTTAAGAGCGTATGGTGGATGCCTTGACTTTAATAAGCGATGAAGGACGTAGCGTAGCTGCGATAAGCTTCGGGGAGGTGCCTAGCAACCTTTGATCCGGAGATCTCCGAATGGGGAAACCCATCCAACTTTGTTGGATATCTTTATGCTTGACATAAGATGCTAACCCAGGGAAGTAAAACATTTCAGTACCTGGAGGAATATAAAACAATGTTACGTAAGTAA
>JBAYAG010000004.1:0-14333 GCA_041669885.1 Minisyncoccota bacterium
AGATTCACTTATGGATTAGGAGAAAGACAATTTAAAAATACTATTGAATCTATTCTTAGTAAGAAAAGTTCAAATATTAATGAGTCTCTAGTTCAAGCTCTTGAGTCAAGATTAGACAATGTTGTTTACAGATTGGGCCTTGGTAAATCAAGACAAGCTACAAAGCAATTGGTTAATCATGGACATATAGATGTAAATGGTAAAAGGGTTTCTATTCCTTCATATAAAGTTTCTGTTGGAGATCTTATTACAATAAGAGAAAGAAGCAAAGCAAAACCAATTTTTAAAGATTTGAATGAAAAATTAAAAGAAGTAAGAGTTCCTTCATGGTTATCATTTGATATTGATAAGAAAATCGCGAAAGTTCAAGGTCTTCCTAAAATACCTGCAAATGAATTAGCTTTCGATGTTTCTTCAATATTCCAATATTACAGCAGATAAAATTTGAAATAACCCGTAACTAGGTCTTTCGGGTTAATTAATTAATCTTTTAAAAGTTAATAAATTTTAATAAAAAAATATGTCTGAACAATATAAAATATTGCTACCATCAAAACCAAAAATAATCTCTGAATCTGAAGAGGATTTTTCTGGTGTTTATGAAATAGACGGTCTTTATCCAGGATATGGTCATACACTTGGTAACTCTCTAAGAAGAATTATTCTTTCTTCTATTCCTGGAGTTGCTGTTACATCAGTAAGAATAAATGGTGTAGATCACGAATTTTCAACCCTTAAAGGAATAAAAGAAGATGTTATAAATATTATTTTGAACCTTAAAAAAATTAGATTTAAAGTAGTAAATGATGAAGTTCAAACAGTAGAATTAAAAGTAAAGGGTATAAAAGACGTAACCGCCGCAGATATAATAATTCCTGGTCAAGTAGAAATATTAAACCCAGAACAGTATATAGCTTCCATAACAGATAAGAATACAGAGCTTGTCATAGAGATAAAAATACAAAGAGGTCTTGGTTTCGTATCAAAAGAAGAATTACAAAAAGACAAGATGGAAATTGGTACGATTGCTTTAGATGCTATTTTTACTCCAATTAGAAGAGTAAACTATGAAGTTGAAAATATGAGAGTTGGAGATCGAACAGATTTTAACAAATTGATAATTTCATTAAAAACAGACGGATCAATTACTGCAAAAGAAACCTTAGAAAAATCTATCTTTATAATGATAGAACAACTTAAAGCTATTATAGGTTTTGAAGACAAAGTTGAAGAAGTAAAAGTAGAGGAAAAGAAAGAAGTTGTTGAAGATGATGATAAAGAAATTGATTCAGAATTTTTGAAAACAAGAATAGAAACATTAGACCTTTCAGTAAGAACAGTAAATGCACTTTCAAACGCAAATATCAGAACAATCGGTGGTCTTGCTAGAAAGAAAGAAAAGGATCTTTTAGAAATAGAAGGACTTGGTTCAAAAGGTATCCAAGAAATTAAAAAATCTTTGTCAGAATTCAGTATAACTTTAAAGTAAAAAAAATGTTACATAGCAATAAGAAAAAACAATTAGGAAGAGGGAAAAATCAGAGAAATGCTTTGGTAAAGACTCTTGCTGTTTCGTTGATCAAAAACGAAAAAATAGTCACTACAGAAACAAAAGCAAAAGTTTTGAAATCTTTTGTTGAAAAACTTATTACAAAAGGTAAAGCAGGAACATTGAATTCTCAAAGACTTATTGCTGGAAGTATTGGTGCTACTATGGCAAAAAAGATATGTAAAGAAATTTCACCAAAATATCTAGAAAGAAAAGGAGGTTATACAAGGGTAACAAAAATAAAAACAAGACTATCTGATGGAGCAAGAATGGCTCAGATAGAGTTTGTATAATTATTAATATTATGGAAAAGAAAATTTACACAATAGATGCAACAGGAGGAAAACTCGGTAGAATAGCTACTAAGGCTGTTTCTTTACTTATAGGAAAGAATTCGACTGAATATGCTAGAAACAAAGTTTTTAATGTAGGAGTTATAATAAATAATGCATCAAAAATTGATATAGTAGAAAGTAAATTAAAAACAGTTTATAAAAAATATTCTGGTTACCCAGGTGGACTTCATGAAAAGAGTATGGAACAAATAATAGAAAGAAAAGGTAAGGGAGCTGTTTTAAAGCTTGCTATATCAGGTATGATTCCACACAATAAACTAAAGTCGAGGATTATAAGGAATTTAGTTATAACAGAATAAAAAAATGACTGAAACAAAAGCAAGATATATAGAGGCTGTAGGAAGAAGAAAAACTTCAATAGCAAGAGTCAGGGCAACTCCATCAACAAAGAGTTCTTTTGAAATAAATGATGGTAAAAGTGTTGATGATTATTTTAAAACAGAAACACAAAGAATAATAGCAATGGAAGCTTTATCTTCATTAAAAACACCTTTAAATTTTTCAATAACAGCAAAGTTGATTGGTGGTGGAGTAAATTCACAAGCAGAAGCCTTAAGACACGGTATCTCAAGAATTCTTATAAAGTATGATGCTGAATTAAGAAAAGATTTGAAAAAACTAGGTTTCTTAGAAAGAGATCAAAGAGCAAAAGAAAGAAGAAAGTTCGGTTTGAAGAAAGCCAGGAAGGCACCTCAATGGAGTAAGAGATAGTTATACAATATTATTAAAGATAAACTCGAGATTACCTCTCGGGTTTTCTTTTTGTGCCTGACGCCTGTCTCGTAGCCAACTTCGCCTTTTCAGCGAGGTTGTGGTACTGGGACGAGAAAAGCTCCACAGTGGTCAAAGAGATAAGAAAAATTTTAAAAACTCGCTAAAAGGCGAGTTTTTAAAATTTTGAAAATATGTTAAAATAGCTTTAATAAAGGTTAATTATAAAAAATAATATGAATACAGACGATAAAAAACAACAAGATGACGTGATTTATGATGACTCATCAGAAAAAGAAACAAAAGAAGAAGTAAGTCTCGATTCTGATATTGTACCTGAAGAAGAAACTGAGTCTTCTGCTTTTTTGATTAAAAAACTTAAAGAAAAAATAAAAAAGCTTGAAGCAGAAAAAACAGAGTATATGGATGGTTGGCAAAGAGAAAGAGCAGATTTTATAAATTATAAAAAAAGAGTAGAAGGGGAAAAATTAGAAATTATAAAATATTCAAATGAAAATTTAGTTTCTGATATTATTCCTGTACTTGATAGTTTTGATATGGCTTTTGCAAATAAAGAAGCTTGGGAAAAAGTAGATAAGAATTGGCGGGTTGGAGTAGAATATATTCATACACAACTTATAAAAATACTTGGTGAAAATGGTTTGAAAGAAATGAACCCACTTGGCGAGAAATTTGATCCAAAATTTCATGTTGCAGAAGAACATATAGAAACAGATGATGAGAAAAAAGATGGTGTGATAGTCATAGTAAAAAAGAAAGGTTATATGTTGAATGATAGGGTGGTTATAGCTCCGTCTGTTGTTGTTGCAGAGTTTAAGAGATAAAGAATCTGGAGGTGAGTCCTTTTACTGGGGTGATAACTTTCTATCTATAATTATACACCCAATAATCTAATTTGTCAATTAACAAATTGTAAAAAAAGTTTATAATATAGCTATGCTATCAATTCAGACACAGCCTAAATATATAGAAAAGGAAATACAATTACCAAATGGTACTTGGGTTTTGGTTGTTTTTGAATTGGTTGAAGTGAATGGAAAGACAATAGCTAAAGCTATTAGTGGAAGAATTATAGAAAAAACTGTTACTTTAGAGAAAGAAGAAATTCTTGCACTCCCTGGATATTTTGATAGACAAGCTATTGAACCAGTTGCAAGTCCTTTTTTTGCTGAAATAGAAATAATCTTAAAAGATTTATCATTCATTGTAACTCAACCAGCTAGGGCTCCTAATTTTTAAGTCAAATTTAAGATTCATGATTTAAGATTCATGAATTAAACACATTTTTATATTTGTGTTTTTTTGTATGTCTTTGCGAACGCATGTGAAGCAATCCAGAATTTATAATTAACCTGGATTGCCACGCTTCGCTCGCAATGACACAAATAAGAAGAAACATTATTAAACTTAAAACTAACTAAAAATCATATGAGTAAAATATTAGGTATAGACTTAGGTACAACATTTTCTGCTATGGCAGTTATGGAAGGAAATGCACCAAAAATTATTGAAAATGCAGAAGGAGCAAGAACAACACCTTCTATTGTAGCTACTACAAAAACAGGTGAAAGACTTGCTGGACTTCTTGCAAGAAGACAAGCTGTTACGAACCCAAAGGATACTATCTTTCAGATGAAAAGATTTATGGGACATCAATATGATGATGCTGGTGTTCAAAAAGATAAAGCATCAGTTTCATTTGATATCTTAAAATCTTCAAATGGCGGTGTTGAATTTTCTATGGGTGGTAAGAACTATAGACCAGAAGAAGTTTCTGCAATGATACTTCAAAAAATGAAGAATGACGCTGAAGCAAGACTTGGCGAAAAGATTACAGATGCAGTTATCACAGTTCCTGCTTACTTCAACGATTCACAAAGACAAGCTACAAAAGACGCGGGTCAGATTGCAGGTTTAAATGTTCTCCGAATTATAAATGAACCTACAGCTGCGGCTCTTGCCTATGGATTAAATAAAAATAAAAATGAAAAAGTAGCTATTTACGATTTTGGAGGTGGTACTTTTGATATTTCTATTCTTGATCTTGGTGATAGTGGAGAAGGAAAAGATTGGTCTGTTGAGGTTGTTGCTACAGATGGAGACTCTCATTTGGGAGGTCGTGATATAGATAAGAAAATCGTTGACTGGATGGCAGAACAATTTTTGAAAGAGAATAGTATTGATCTAAGAAAAGATTCACTTTCACTTCAAAGACTTGATGAAGCTGCAGAAAAAGCAAAGATAGAACTTTCAACAGCGATGGAAACAGAAATAAATATTCCATTTGTTACATCAGATGCAAGTGGTCCAAAACATTTACTTATTAAACTTACAAGAGCAACTCTTGAAAATTTAGTAAGAGACCTTATTGATAGATCAATAGAGATTTCAAAAAGAGCTATTTCCGCTTCGCCATTTAAGATAGAAGAAATAAATGAAGTTATTATGGTTGGAGGACAGACAAGAATGCCTGCTGTAGTAAGTGCTGTAAAAGCTTTGTTCGGAAAAGAGCCCAACCTTTCTGTAAATCCAGATGAAGTTGTTGCTACGGGTGCCGCTGTTCAAGGAGGAATTTTAAGGGGTGATGTAAAGGATGTCCTTTTGCTTGATGTTATACCACTATCACTTGGTATAGAGACAATGGGAGGGGTTGCAACACACTTGGTAGAGAAGAATACTACTATCCCTACATCTAGAAGTCAGGTATTTTCTACTGCAGCAGACAATCAAACTTCTGTAGAAATACACATTGTTCAAGGTGAAAGACCAATGGCTTCTGACAACAAGAGTCTTGGTAGATTTATTCTTGATGGTATTCCAACAGCCCCAAGGGGTATGCCTCAAGTTGAAGTTACATTTGATATAGATGCAAACGGTATCTTAAATGTAAAAGCAAAAGATAAGACAACAAATAAAGAACAATCTATAAGAATAGAAGCAAGCTCTGGTTTGAAGAAAGAAGATATAGAAAAGATGCAAAAAGAAGCTGAGCTTCACGCTGAGGAAGATAAAAAGAAGAAAGAAGAAATAGAAGTAAAAAATATTGCTGAGCAAATGATTTATACTGCCGAAAAAGCTGTAAAAGATAATGGATCAAAAGTTACACCAGAAATAGTAAAAGGCATTGAAGATAAGATTGCTGATCTAAAGAAAGCAAAAGAAGGAACTGATATCACAGCTATAAAAACTGCTTCAGAAGCTTTATCTATAGAAATGCAAAAGATAGGTGAAGCAATGTCTAAAGCTCAGCAAGCAAATCCTACAGGTCAAACAGCCGGTTCAGAAGAAAAGAAAGATAATAATGTGAAGGATGCAGAATTTAAGGAGACAGGAGAAAGTAAATAAAGACTCACTCTTATTCTCATTTTAAAAACACAATATAAATTTTTTCGTCAAAAAATTTATTCTCTACTAATGAAAATATTTGTTCGTTAGTGAAAATACAAAATTCATAAAGCCTGCCCTGTAGATAACTTTTTTCTTCAAAAAAGTTATGGTACTGGGGTTGAAAGTAAAAAAAGTATACAAAGGTCTTTCCTTAAAGAGGTGAATTTGGGATTAGGGACCCAATCGCAAGACTTGTTGAGTTATTTTATGAACAAAGTAAAATAAAATAGCCAACAAGTAGACAGCTTCTGTAAGAAATAATCGACGGGAAAAGGAGAGACCTTAGTATACAAACCTGTCTGTTATTAGTAAAATAAAAACAAGGTTGCCCGTAAGCGGACAACCTCAGTGGTTGGAAATGGTATTCATGATATTTTAATGATTATCGAAACACAAATCCATTGATCAATATGAGTGACAGGACTCATAAAAATTACTTCTCTACTTGCTACTTTCTTGCTGATTTCTTTCTCTAGTTTTTCAAAATCCTCTAAAGAATCACGATCAACACTACAGATTAAACATTTTGTTTTCATTCGAGTTCCTTTCTGTTTTGAATCCAATAAAACAATAACAGTTATATTATGTTTATCAACTTAAAACTAAAACCTATAAACTAAAAACTAATTATGTCCAAAGATTATTACAAAATTCTCGGAATAGATAAATCTGCTTCCAAGGAAGATATTAAAAAAGCTTTTCGAAAGCTTGCGCATGAGCACCATCCAGACAAGGGTGGTAATGCAGAAAAATTTAAAGAAGTAAGTGAAGCTTACAGCATTCTTTCTGATGATAACAAAAGAGCTCAGTATGATACTTATGGAAGTGCTGGGCCTACAGGTGCTGGAGGTTTTGGAGGACAAGACACTAGTGGTTTTGGTGGTTTTGATTTTTCTGGTTTTGGACAAAGTGGACAAGGTTTTGAATTTGACTTAGGAGATATCTTTGGAGATTTTTTCGGGGGTAGAGGAAATACCAGGGGATCACACAAAAAAGGAAAGGATATAACTATAGATATGGAGTTATCTTTTCATGATTCTGTTTTTGGTGTAGAAAAAAAGATCAGATTGACGAAAACTTCAAAGTGTAAAGAGTGTCAGGGTACTGGTGCTAAGAATGGTACACAAATGCAAACTTGTTCTACTTGTAATGGTTATGGAAAAGTTCGTGAAGCTAAAAGGTCAATGTTTGGAACATTTATGACGGAAAAAGTTTGTGATACTTGTGGGGGCTCAGGAAAAATACCAAGAGAAAAATGTTCTGTATGTAGTGGAAAAGGGACATTGAAAAGAGAAGATGAATTATCTGTAAAAATTCCTGCAGATATTGATGATGGAGAGACCATAAGACTTACTAGTGGAGGTGAAGCTATAAAAGATGGTTCAAATGGTGATCTTTATATTAGGATTCATGTTAGAAAAGATAATCTATTTAGAAAAGAAGGAAAGAATCTTATAACAGAACTTAATATAAAACTTTCTGAAGCTATTCTTGGGACAAAAATTAACTTAAAAACTCTTGATGGTGAAATAGAATTAAAGGTATCAGAAGGAACGCAGTTTGGAGAAACACTTCGCATTAAAGGTAAAGGAGTTCCGCTCGATGATGGAAGAAGGGGAGATTTACTTATAAAAATAAATATCAAGATTCCAACGAAACTATCTAGACAAGCTAGAAAAAATTTTGAGGAGTTGAAAGGAGAGGGAATTTAAGAAAATTACTAATATTAAAGATTTATTAAATATATATCTATATTACCTAGCTATATTGCTATTTATTATAAATAGTGTAGAATATAAAAATCGTTTAGTAAAGTAGTGAGTTAATACCAATACACCAGAGTGTGTTTGGAGAATGTCCTGTCGAAAATAAGAAATCGACAATCATATATAAAAAAATGGGTAAATTTAATAGAGGTGGTGATAGAGGAAGTTTTGGTGGTAATCGTGGAAGAGGTTCTTCATTTGGTGGTGGTAGAGAATTCAGAAGAAATGATTCTGGTGGTTCTAGGTTTGGAGGTGGAGATAGAGAAATGTTTGATGTTGTCTGTGATGAATGTAAAAAGAATTGTAAAGTTCCTTTTAGACCAAGTAGTGATAAGCCAGTCTATTGTAGCGAATGTTTTTCAAAGAGAGGTGGCTCAGCAAGGTCTGGTTCAGATTTTCCTAGAAGAGATTTCAATGATAGACCGCAAAGATTTGAATCAAGTTTTTCATCTCCAAGAATGCAAGATGACGGTGTAAAAAAACAATTAGAAGCTATAAGTGCAAAGTTGGATACTTTAATAAAAGCATTTGCTCCTGTATCTAAAACAGCCTCAGTTGAAACTAAAGTAGAATCTAAAAAAGCTCCTGTAGTTGTTGAAGTTAAGACAGAAGCTAAAAAAGCTTCTAAATCAAAAGCTAAAGTTGCTCCAAAGAAGAAAACGTCTAAAAAATAAAATTTAATTATTTAATAAAAAAACCACTGAATTTCAGTGGTTTTTTTATTAAAAATAATGACAAAAGTTCTTTTTTCGTATAAGATTTATCTATGAGAATAACAAATGCAATTTTTATAAAAGGTATTAAAGGAACAGATCCTATACTTTCACATCCAATACCTCAATTTGCTTTTGTTGGACGTTCTAATGTTGGAAAATCTAGTTTAATAAATTGTCTTTTAAATAGTAATAGTTTAGTAAAATCTGGAAAAAAACCAGGAAAAACTCAAGAAATCAATTTTTTCTTGGTTAATGGAAATATGTATTTTGTTGATCTCCCCGGGTACGGTTTCTCAAAAGTTAGATATGAAAAACGTGAAGGTTTTTCTAAATTGATTCAGTGGTATTTATTAGAACCTGTTTTTAAACGTAAAGTGATTCTTGTATTAGATGCACGTATAAAACCAAGTGATTTTGATATTGAAATGTATAGGATTTTATTAGAAAATTATCAAGACATAATTATTGCTGTAAATAAGGTTGATGTCTTAACTCAAAAGGAGCGTCATCAGAATTTAAAACTAATATCAGAGACATTCCCTTATTCTCCTATTATTCTTTGTTCTGCTAAAACAAAAAAAGGTAGGGAAGAGATTTTAGAAAAAATTTTTGAGTAGTAGTTTTTTAATAGGTCTTTTATTTATCTCAAAATAATGGTAAAAATAAGATATGATAAAGATAAAAAAGCCAGAGTTACTTGCTCCTATACAAGATTATACATCGTTAACAGCTGCTATAGAAAATGGTGCTGATGCGGTATTTTTTGGTATTAAGGGTTTTAATATGAGATCCGGAGCTAAGAATTTTACTGTAAAAGATTTACCGAAAATAGTAAAAATAGCTCACAAAAGTAATGTAAAAACATATCTTGCTGTAAATATTATTATATATGAGAATGAGATCAAGAAAGTAGAAGAAGTTTTAAAAAAGGTAAAAGATGCAGGTATTGATGCTATTATTTGTTGGGATTTTGCGGTTATACAGATTGCTAAAAAATTAAAAATTGAGATTCATGTTAGTACTCAAGCTAGTATTGCAAATTCTGAATCCGCAGAATTTTATAAAAAAATAGGTGCTAAAAGAGTTGTGTTAGCACGTGAATGCTCTATAGAACAAATCAAGGAAATTAAAAGACACACGAAAGTTGAAATAGAAGTTTTTATTCATGGAGCGATGTGTGTTTCTATTTCAGGAAGATGTTTTATGTCTCAGTTTCTTTATGGTAAGTCAGCAAACCGTGGTGAATGTCTCCAACCTTGTAGAAGAAAATATTTAATAAAACAAATCGATGGTGGACAAGAGCTAGAGCTTGGTGAAGACTATATACTTAGTCCAAAAGATTTGTGTACTATAGATTTTATAGAAAAAATATTAGATCTCGATATAGATTGTTTAAAGATAGAAGGAAGAAATAGGAGTCCTGAGTATGTTGCAAATGTTACTAAAGCTTATAGAACCATTATTGATTTTATTTATTCAACTAAGAAACACGATAAGAAGTTTAAAGAAGATTTGGCTAGTTTGAAAATTAGTTTGTTAAAAAAGTTAGATAATGTTTATCATCGTGGTGAGAGTAGTGGATTTTTTTTGGGTAAACCAATAAATGAGTGGGCTGGTTGTTCTGGAAGCCAAGCTAAACAAAAAAAAGTATATATAGGTAAAATTACAAAATATTATAGTAAAATAAAAGTAGCAGAAATTTTAGTCCAAAATACAAGAATAAAAATAGGAGATAACCTTATTTTTCAAGGTCCAACAACTGGAAGTAAAGAACAGGAGGTTATCTCTTTAGAAAAAGAAAATAAACAAATTAAAAAAGCAGAAAGAGGTGAAAGGGTTGCCTTAAAGATAAATTTTGTTGTCAGGAAAAATGATCAAATATATGTAGTAAAAGAAAATGATCATTCTACTGATAAATAGTTTATTTGTATGAAGAAAAAACTCGAATTTATTTAGATAATGCTTCCACAACACCTATAGATCCAAAAGTTTTGGATGTTATGTTACTATTTTTAGCAAATAATTATGGAAATCTGTCCTTTTTGCATCATGAAGGTAGGATAGCTAGAAATTCACCTTTTGTATTTTTGATTTTATATACACCTTTGAATTCAGAAATAACTCGGGCTATAGGGGAATTATCTAAACCAAGTTCTTTTTTTTTCTTCAAAAAAATAATTGTAGCCTAGATTTTCAATTTTTATTGTCTTTTCATTCATATCAATAATATTGCTATAAAAATAAATAACTATTATGCATACAAAAATAAAAAAATAATTTTTTATTTTTACGTTTTTTTACTTAACTAATAATTCTATAATTTCTTTTACTATCATTCCGTCAGCTTTTCCTTTCAAATCTTTCATTATTGTTCCCATAAATTGTCCAAGTTTTGTTTTATCAATTTCTCCAGTTTCTGCAATTTTTCCTTTTACAAAAACTTCTACTTCTTCTTTGCTCATAAGTTGTGGTAAGAAAGTTTCAAGGATTTTCATTTCAGCTTCTTCGTTTTCTGCTAGATCTGCACGACCACCTTTTGTAAATTGTTCTATAGAATCTTTTCTTTGTTTTACAAGTCTTCTGATTATTGTGATAGTGTCTTCATCTCCCAGCTCATCTGCTATAATTTTCTTTGCGACTATCTCGTTCATAAAAGCAGCAGATAGACCACGTAGAACCATAAGTCTAAAGGCATCTTTTTTAATCATTGCTTCTTTTATTTGATCTTTTATTTGTTTGTGTAATGTCATTATTTTTAATAGATTTATGATTCATGATTTAAGATTCAGGAATCTGTAGATAATATTATCATATTTTTATATTATTGGTATAATACTATTTATATGAATACAACCTTAATCATTCTTTTATCAATTTTCTCTATTTTATTAGTTGCTGTTTTGATATTATTTATAGTTATTTTTTTGAAGAAAAATAACTTAGAAAAAAAAGGTGAAGATGGTGTTGGTCTTAAACTTATTTTAGAGCAAATAAATGAACTTAACAGGACTGTAGATAATAAAATAGGTGAGAATTCTAGAAGAATGCATGACTCTTTAGAAAAGCAATCTAGTGAATCTTTTAAAATTATTCGTGATATTACAGAAAAGCTTACAAGACTTGATGAGACAAACAAACAAGTCGTTTCTTTTACAGACCAACTTCAATCATTACAAGATGTTTTGAAAAATCCAAAGCAAAGAGGAATACTCGGGGAATATTTTCTAGAGACATTATTAAAGAATGTTTTACCAACAGGAAGTTATCAAATGCAATTTCCATTTGCAGATGGAACTATTGTAGATGCTGTTGTTTTTGTAAAAGATAAAATAATTCCTATAGATTCAAAATTTTCTCTTGAAAATTATAATCGTTTGGTGGAAGAGAAAAATCCAGTAGAAAAAGAAAAAATAGAAAAACTTTTTAAGGAAGACTTAAAGAGAAGAATAGACGAGACAGCAAAATACGTAAAGCCAGGTGAGGGGACTATGGATTTTGCTTTTATGTTTATACCACACGAGGCTATATATTATGATTTACTTATTTCTCAAGTTGGTTCTGTAAAAATAAATACTAGAGATTTAGTAGAGTATGCTTTTAAAGAAAAACACGTAATTATTGTTTCTCCAACTTCTTTCTTGGCTTATTTGCAGACTGTACTTCAGGGTTTGAAAGCACTTCAAATAGAAGAGTCAGCAAAGGATATTAAAAAGAATGTTGAGAGTTTACAAAAGCATCTTAGGAGTTATCAAGAATATCAGGAGAAACTTGGAAATGCACTTACTACTACTGTGAATCACTTCAATAGTTCAAGTAAAGAATTTAAAAAGATAGATAAGGATGTTGTAAGAATAACCGGTGTTGAGTCTGATCTTGAACTTATAGAGATTTCAAAACCTGAAAAAGAAGAATAAAAAAAGGCGTTACTAAAAAGTAGACGCCATATTGTATTTTATGTTAATTTAATACAGGTATTTTTTTATCTAGTATACTTGCAATTATTGTAACGAAAATAATTAATGAAACTACAATAAAAAATAATTTTGGACTCGGATCCATTTCAACCTCCAATGAACAAAATCAGACGAGATTTATTTAATCTCTAACATCTGATAACTTAAAATATTATATCAACTATTATTTTAATAGTCAATAAAAAATAATTACTTTATTTATAATGCTGTCTGTTGTATGATTTAAAAATATATATCTATTTATATAAATATATATAGATTAAAAAAAGGTCACTTATAATTAAAAATAAAAAAATGAAAAAAGATAAGGGAATCTCCAAGTACGATCATTTAAAGATAGAAAAAAAATGGCAAAAAGTTTGGGACAAGAAAAAGGTTAATAAAGCTGTAGAAAATACCAAGAAACCAAAATGCTATGTTCTGGATATGTTTCCTTATCCATCAGGTGACGGTCTCCATGTTGGACATCCAAGGGGTTATATTGCAACAGACGTTTATTCTAGATTTAAAAAGATGCAAGGTTTTAATGTACTTCATCCTATGGGTTGGGATGCTTTTGGTTTACCTGCTGAAAACTATGCTATCAAGAACAAGGTTAGTCCTGAGGTAGCAATGAAGAAAAATATAAAAAGATTCAAGAGTCAGTTGCAGATGATTGGTTTGAATTATGATTGGACAAGAGAAGTAAGTACAATTGATCCAAAGTATTATAAATGGACCCAGTGGATATTCTTGCAACTTTTCAAAAAGGGTTTAGCTTATGAATCCTACGCTCCTATAAACTGGTGTCCATCTTGTAAAACTGGTCTTGCAAATGAAGATCTTGATGGTGATAAGTGTGAAAGATGTGGAACTACCATAGAAAAGAAACCAATGAGACAGTGGGTTCTTAAGATTAGAAATTATGCGGATAGATTACTTGAAGATATAGATGAACTTGATTGGCCAGAACACATAAAAGAACTCCAGAGAAATTGGATTGGAAAATCAGAGGGTGCAGAAATAACTTTTAAACTTAGAAATCTAGAACAAAAGATAACTGTATTTACTACAAGACCAGATACTTTGTTTGGTTTGTCTTATGTTGTTTTGGCTCCAGAGAATTCTCTAGTTGATGAATTAAAACCTCATATAAAGAATTGGTCTGATGTAACAAAATACAGACAGGAGATAAAAGGAAAATCAGAAATAGATAGAACTGCTGAAGGTAAAGAAAAGACAGGTGTTGAACTTAAGGGTATAAAAGCGGTTAATCCAGTAGACTCTAGAGAAGTCCCTGTATTTATTTCTGACTATGTACTTGCAAACTATGGTACTGGTGCTGTTATGGCTGTTCCTGCTCATGATGATCGTGATTATGCTTTTGCAAAGAAATATGATTTACCTATAACAGAAGTTATTATTCCTGAGAGAATAGATAAGAGAAATTTACCAATTTGTGATAAAGCAGAAGTTGATAATGGCCCTTATACTGATTCTGGGGTAATGATTAATTCTGAACAATTTAATGGAAGAAAAAATGAAGATATAATAAAAGAAATTACAAAATTTGCAGGTGGTAAAATGACTACTACTTACAGACTTCAAGATTGGGTATTTTCAAGACAAAGATATTGGGGTGAACCTATTCCAGTAGTTCATTGTGAGAAATGTGGAGTTGTTCCTATACCAGAAAAAGATTTACCTCTTAAACTTCCAAAAGTTAAATTCTACGAACCATCAGGGACAGGTGAATCTCCTCTTGCAAAAATGGATAAGTGGGTAAATACAAAATGTCCTAAGTGTAAAGGTAAAGCAAAAAGAGAAACAAATACAATGCCTCAGTGGGCTGGTTCATCTTGGTATTATTTGAG
>JBAYAG010000005.1:0-13196 GCA_041669885.1 Minisyncoccota bacterium
TACTTCTCCTGCTATGCAACAAAAAGTCAGTACTACTACTACAAGTACTACTACAATTGCTGATTATAATACTGGAACTCCTACTCTTTGGTCTGTATCTGCAGGGACAGCTAAATTTGGATTTTCTGCTTTTGGTCCAGATACACCCGATGTTACTTGGGGAACGGGAGAGACATGCTCAGGAGGAGTAGGTCATGATCCTAGTAGTAGTTTAAAATATCTAGGTTTTACTACAAGTACCAGTTCTCTTGCGATTGCAACAAGATCATCAACAACAACTTTTGCTGGAAGTGCCACTACAGTTTGTTTTGCAGTAGAACAAAATAGCTTTTATATTCCATCAGGACAATATACAGCAACAATTACTGCAACAGCGGTGACTATATAAATTTATTATTTTATGTTGTTAGATTATCAATTAATTAATTTTAATATGAATATATTTTTGAAGGATTGTTCTTTTTGCAAAAAAATGTTTACATTGGTTTGTATATCGATTTTTTCTTTTGGGTTTGTTGTTTCAGTTAATGCGCAAACAGTTAGTACAAAAAATGATTTCGTACTTGAACCAGGAAAAGTAGAAATATTTGTAAATCCTGGGGAATCCATAACAAAATCAATTACTGTTACGAACAGAGCTTCTTCAAACGTATCTTTTAAAGTAGAAATTGAAGATTTTGTCGGATCAAATGACGAAGATAAACCAGTTGTGCTTTTGGGAGGTGAAAAAAGTCCTTACTCTTTTAAAGATAATGTTGTTCCAGAAGTTAAAAATTTTACACTAGAATCTAATGGAAGTATCACTATTCCTGTTAGAATAAATGTTCCTGCAGATGCCCAACCTGGTGGTTTTTATACTTCTATTCTTGTTTCTAATGAACCCTCTGTTGATTCTGTAAGTCAGTCTTCTAATGTTGAAGGGAAAACTAAAATTATATCTAGAGTAGGAACTTTATTTTTTATTAGAGTAAATGGTGTAGCTAAAGAGAGCGGTTTTCTTGATGATTTGAAAGTTGTAAAACCAACAAAAGATAATCTAGATTTGTATAAATTCAATATTTTGTTTAAAAATGATGGAAATGTTTATCTAGTACCTTTTGGATGGATAACAGTTACAAATATTTTTGGAAAAACTATAGGCAAAATTCCAGTTGATGCTTATTTTTCAATGCCTAAATCTATTAGATACCGTGATGTTGAATGGAAATCACCTTTTCTTCTAGGCAGATTTAAAGCATCTATTGAGTTAAATAGAGGATATGGATCTAATCTTATAGATACTAAGTCTATTGCATTTTGGGTAATCCCATGGAAGGCAATTGTTATAGTAGTTTCAGTTATACTAGTTATATCTTTAGCCTTATATGCTTTCTTTAAGAAATTTAAGATTACTACTAAATGAATTTAAAAAATAAAAATCACCAGTGAAAACTGGTGATTTTTATTTTTAAAATTCATTGATTATGATACAATTACTTTATAAAATAAGTGGTAAATTTGTTTTTTGAAGACGTGAAGACGTGATATTTTTTTTGATTTATTTTTTAAATATAATAATGAATAACTTATTCTCAAAATATAAAATTAAAATAATTTTGCTATTTTGTTTTTTTTCTTTTTCTATATTTTCTAATTTTGTCTTTGCTGAAGGGAATTACGCCCTAAGTTTTGATGGAGTAAATAATTATATGATAACCCCAAATCTTGCTTCATATTTTGAAACAGATGAAGTTACATTCTCTGTTTGGTTTAAAGCAAACGCTGAAGGAGTTATCGTTTCTGAATTAGGTCAGAATACACCCAATACTGGTTGGCACGATAGTCAAATAGAGATTTTGTCTTCTGGGGAAGTAAAAATTAGAGTATGGAGTTTAAATCCTGTTTCTTTAGGTATGGTTAGTTTTGAAACTTGGCATAATGTAACTCTAAGATATAATACAGTTACAGATATTCTCGATGGTTTTTTAGATGGTGAAGAGGCTGTTTCTAATATATTAGGTGATAGATCTGCACCATTTGAAAATGGGTATAGTCAGATTTATGCATTAGGTGTGGCCGATGGTACTAATCTTGGAAGCGGGTTATATTTTAATGGTCTAATAGATGAATTTGTTGTTTGGAATAGGAGTTTGTCAAATTCTGAAATAATCACTCTATATAATAATGGTTCCGGTCTCTATGGAGATAAAAGTGTAGCCCCATTTAATAGTGGTTTAGTGGCTGGTTATCACTTTGATGAAGGTTCTGGTTTTACTGTTACTGATTTCTCCGATAATGGAAATAATGGAACTGTTAATGGTGATATAAATTATGTAAGTGGTTTTGTGGTTTACAACCCTCCTTCTATTATCAGTAAGATGTTTAGCGTTAATTATATAATGGATAATGACTCAATTAATTTTGGTGGTATGGATTATAGTGTTAGTGAATCTGGTCGCTATGTATTATTAGATACTATAGGGGAAATTGGTACTGGTAATTCTTCTAGTATCAGTTATTCTATATCTGCAGGTTACAGAAGTTTTTCAAGTTCTTATATATCTATTTCTGCAGCGAATGATGTCTCTTTACCTAGTATGAGTGGTTTAATATCAGGTGAAAGCAATTCTCAAGAATCATGGTTAGTAAAAACTGATAATTCCGCTGGGTATGAAATATTGGTAAAAGCTTCAACGTCACCAGCTCTAAAAACTATAGATGGTTCTTATTTTAATGATTATGCACCATCAGTTTCTAATACTCCTGACTATATGTTTAGTGTGGGGTCTACAGATTCTACTTTTGCATTTTCTCCAGAAGGGCAAGATATAAGTCAAAAGTATTTAGATGATGGATTTGTCTGCGGAGCTGGTAACTACGATACACAAGATAGATGTTGGGATGGTTTTTCTACAACAGGAAAAGTTATTGCCTATAGATCATCTTCAAATCATCCAGATGGGACGGTTACTAACATAAAATATAAAACAGCAATAGGAAGTAATAAAATTCAAGATGCTGGTAATTACACTTCTGTTATAATAGTAACAGCTGTGGCTTTATAAAATGAATAATATAATATTTATAAATAAATATTTATTAATAATACTAATATTATTTGTCAGTATTTTTTTTGTTAATCTTAAACAATCTATCGCTTCTATAAATATAAGACTTGATGTAGAGGGTTGTAATAATAATAATATTTGTGAACCATCTACTGGTGAGAATAATTTAAATTGTTCAAATGATTGTACTTCTTGTAATAATAATGGTGTTTGTGAATTATTAAAAGGGGAAACATTTTTATCTTGTCCTTTAGATTGTAAAACTACTAGAGATCACAAAACTACTTTGATTTATACTGATGTTCCTGTGGTGGTAACAGGTACTATTTTAGATTTAAAAATAGAAACAGGTATTAATTATGCGGTTATATCTTGGAATACAGATGTACCAACATTTGGCCAAGTAAGCTGGGGTAGAGGGGATAATTTTAATGATGGAGTAATAAACAATACAAAAATAATGAAACACCATGAGGTGGTGATAGAAAATCTTTCTGCTTCAACAAATTATTCTTATTTTATAAATTCTAGTTTACCTGAATATTATATAGCAACAAAGTATGGTAATTTTACAACCCTTCCTATACCAGAAATTAGAATAATTCCTTCTATTTATAATCTAATTTCAACATCTACTGATGATGAAATTATTCTTAATTGGAGTAATCCTGAAAGTGAAGATTTTTATGGTGTAAAAATAGTTCGTTCACCTTTTTTCTTCCCAGCTGATCCTTCAGAAGGTAAGGTTGTTTATGATGGTAGAGGAACTTATTTTAGAGATTCAGACGTTTCTTTTGATCAAAGATATTATTATTCTGCCTTTTCTTATAATAAAGATTTAGAATTTTCTTCAGGAGTTATCACTGATAGTATATTCAAGATTAAAAAAACAATCACTGTTGCAGAATCAACAAAAAGTTTAGAAGAAGTTAAACTTTCTATAAGTGATTTTATTTTTTTAGAGGGTGATTTAGAACTCCCGGTTTCTTCAAGTACTGTAAGGATTTATCCTTTTAATGATATTAAAATAGTTATAGATGCCAACAGACTTCCTCCTCAAACAAAAACTTTGATATTAAGAATACAAGATCCATTGGATGTCTCAAAAGTTTTTTCTTATAATTTAAAACTAGATTTAGTTGGTAAATTTTTTTATGTAGTTGTTCCAAATTATTTTAATAAAAATATATTTCCTTTTTCTATAATTTCCTATGGATTAGATAATAAGGAGGTTTTTGTGTTAAAGGGTTTTTTTGATATTAAAAATATTGAAGTTCCAAAATCTAGTTCTTTTGACATAATATTAACTATTTCTTTAAGTATAATTATTTTGATTATTTTATTTATTTTTTTATTTTATAAATATAATAGGGAAAGAAGAATTATTATTTAAGTGTGAACTTTTTGGTAACTATTTTTTATATGTGTCATTTCGTTGAAGAACGGAATCCATAGTTAACTCAATATTGGATCCCGTTATATAACGGGATGACAATACTTATACAAATATTAATACTGAATTACTTCGTCGAATTACTTTCTCGCAAAAACATGCGAAAAACAACGAATACTCCGTATATTCTGCATTAGGATAGTTCATTATAAATATTATTTATAAACAAATTATCTATTTCAAATAAGTAGTTTTTTGTTTATAATATATACTGGTTTAAGTAGTTGTTTTTTGTTTTAGGATTACAAATAATTATTTTTCAAAGACAGAAAATCCTTTTAAATAAAATTCCCAAAAACATTTTTATTTAAGGGTAAAAATGTTAATTAATAGTATCTTGTTTTAGATGATTTTTAAAAACATTAAAAAATATTTTATATCTTTAAATATATCAAAGAATATTTTTGTGATGTTTTTTACTGTCGGTTTAGTCATAGGAATATTATCTTTATCTTTTGTAGCAAAAGTTTATCCAAATTTTTTATCTAAAATTTTAGGAAATTTTGCGTCAGTATTTTTAGTAGGTGGAAGTCCTGAAATTAATTATCAGGGTAAACTTACTGAACCTAGCGGAGTCGCTGTTCCTAATGCCGATTATAATATTCGTTTTAAACTTTATACAGATCTCACTGGGGGCACTCCAATCTGGACAGAGACACACTGTTACTCATCTGATAGTGGAAGTACTTGTGATGGATCAGGAACCGACAATAGAGTTGGTCTAACAAGTGGTTTGTTTAGTGTAATGCTTGGTTCTATAAATTCATTATCAGACATTGATATGAATCGAGTACTTTATTTAGGAGTTGAAATCGGTGGAACAAATAGTTCTCCATTATCAGGTGATTGGGATGGTGAAATGACACCAAGAAAAAGAATAGGTACGGTTCCGTCTGCTCTTACTGCAGGTAAACTAAATGGAGTTGTTGATACGCAATTTATTCGTAATGATACGGATAATGCAACAAGTTCAACAGGGGCTGTTTTAACTCTTACTCAAAATGGAAGTGGCAATATTTTAGATTTATATTCTGGTGCATCAAAAGTAGTAACTTTTTTATCAAACGGAAATGTTGGTATTGGGACAACGAGTCCGACTGCTAGTTTGCAAATAGTAAAAACTTCTACAAATTATTCTACACCAGCTATTAAAATTACAGGAAAATCTCTTGCTGGCACAGGTGATGATATTAATGGTTATGGACTCTATCTTTCATATAACTTATCTGGCAATAAACAATTTGTGTTTGCTGACACAGAAAATGGAAATGGAGTTAGATTTATAGGTAACTTTATTGATGGATTTAATGTGAAATACCAAAATAGACGAGATTTACAATTTGGTACAGAAACTAATGGTGCTCATGTTGCTGGAGCTGTTGGAAATTCACAATTTTCTGTAAACAATCTTGGAGGAATAAAATCAAAAGTTGTAACAGAAATAAAAGGAGCTGTATCTCAATCTGGAAATTATTTTAATATATCCAGCTCAAATAATACCGGTGATATTATATCAATTCTTGCGAATGGTAATGTCGGCATCGGCACTACCACTCCATCAGAAAAATTATCAGTTGCAGGAAATGGATTATTTACAGGGATAGTTACTGCTTCAAACTTTACTGGTTCAAGTTCAGGGATTAACACAGGCGACCAAGATTTAAGTCCTTATGCTTTAAAAACAGATTATCTTGCTCTCGACCAAACCACCCCACAGACAACTATTGGAAGATTTACTTTTCCTGATTTAACTGTTGGAACGAATACTATATATACTTTAAATGATAAGGTTGGTATCGGTACAACAAATCCACTAGCACAATTACACATTATAAAAAATGATAATGTTGGTTTTAAAGTTGAAAGATCAGGTGTTGCGGACCCATCCTTACTAGATTTTAGTGTTACAAATGGAAGAATCTATCTTGGATATAAAGCTGCTTACGGAATGATTTTTTCTGACCGAGGAAACTCAGTTTCATCAGCGATAGTTAGATATCTAAATGGTTCTAGTAAGTGGTTATTTGGAGATTCAGCTATTACAGATTTAGCCGCTTCTACAGTAAGTGTCCGCGGTAATTTATCTGTTGGTTCAACTTACCGTACTAGTGCAGCACCTACAGACGGTGCTATTATAGAAGGTAATGTTTTAATTGGAAAAACAGTTGATAATGGTCAAAAACTTCAAGTAAATGGAACATCTACCTTAGATGATGTTTTACCAAATATGATCGGTGGTACAGGAAATGTTAGTCTATATAACCTTGGAAATGCTACAAACCGTTGGAAGAGTGGTTGGTTTGAAACTATAAATATAGGTACAAGTACATGGTCTATTAAAGCTGGCTCGGATGGTAGATTATCGTTTTTTGATTCATCATCTGGGGCTGGTAATGAAAGATTAACTATTAATACTGATGGAAATGTTGAGCTCGGAACTTTAACTGTCAATAATCTTAATGTTAATAGTAAGATTGGTACTGATACTTTCTTTGAAAATCAACCGTTAACTTATAATGGTAGAAAGGTTTCTCTTATATCCCCATATACTACAAAATCAAATGTTTATAAAGGAATGATGCATGACCATTCTACTAATAGCGATGGAAAACAAACACCATCAGAAGTTGCGACTTCATATCGTGATGCAGGTTATAACTTTATCTCTATTACTGACCATAACAATATTACAAGTACAGAAGTCAGTGGTATTCTCTATATTCCAGGTATTGAGGAATCTGGAGAGGGTCATATAAATATTATAAATGCTGTAACCAATATTAGTTCTACTAAATTACAAACTTATATTGATCATGGAAATAATGAAGATTCTTTTATAGTTCTGAATCATCCAGATGATCCTACATTGGGTTTGACCAATACTGAGATGGAATCTTTACAAGGATATTATGGAGTTGAGGTCTGGAATTCTAAACGTGCAGATAATGCTGAATCAAAAATCGACCACATCCTTTCAATATATAGAAAAGCTTATTTAATAGCAGGTGACGATTGTCATGATGTAAATGCTTCTTATTGTAAGACTGCTTCTGTAAATGTTTTTGCTAATAGTTTGACGACTGATGAAATTATGGAAAATCTCAAACGAGGTAACTTCTATTCAAGTAATGGAGCAAATATTTCTTCGATAAATGTTTCCGAGAAAGTTATTACCGTTACTACAGATAGTGCTAGTACAATTGATTTCATTGTAAAAGATGGGGTTGTAGCACACTCATCGTCTAATACTACAAGTGCTAGCTATACAGTTTTTGGTGATGAAATTTATGTTAGAGCTAGAGTAACACGTAATTCTGATGGTAAGATGGCATGGACTAATCCTATTTATGTTTCTGATAGTCCAGTTTCTGAACTTGCAAGTGGTGGTGTTATAAAAGGGAATGTTTATGTTACTGGTACTAGTACTTTTATGACTGGTTTTGTTGGAATTGGAACATTAAATCCAACACATAAATTAGACATAGTTAATCCAGGATCTTCAGCAATAACCACTGATGTTATAGGTATTGATATTAATCATACTAGTGCTGGTTCTGGCGCTGCTATATCTTTTGATTATTCTTCGAATGACTATTCTTCAAATGATTATTCTTTTGCTAAAGTTGCCGGCGTGATAGATGATTATTCAAATAATAAAGGCTCATTACATTTCTTTACTAGACAGTCTGGTGGAATAACAGAAAAGATGGTGATTACTTCAAATGGAAATGTTGGGATTGGGACGACAAATCCTACAGCAAATCTAACAGCTTTAGGTACAATAAGATTTTCTTCATTAGGTAGCTCTGGTGCAAACTTAACAACAGATAGTTTAGGAAATGTATCTGTTTCTTCAGACGAAAGATTAAAGGATATCCAAGGAGATTATGAAAGAGGATTGTCAGATATTATGAAAATAAATCCTATAAGATATAAATGGAAGCCGGAAACTGGTTATGATACTTTTAATACATATTCTGGATTTTCTGCTCAAAATATGTTTTTAGCTATTCCTGAAGCTGTTGCTACAAGTACTGCTGGATATTTAACTTTGGCTGATAGACCTGTGATTGCTGCTCTTGTAAATTCTGTAAAACAAATAGGGTCATTTATTTCTAGAATACAAGATGGAATAGCATATCTAAGAAATATTGCAGTCGAAACTCTTCAAATAGGTTCACAAGGTAAACCTTCTGGAATTACAATGTATGATGAATCTACAGGCGATCCATATTGTGTAAAAATTATAGATGGCGTCCTCGTAAATGAAGATGGTGAATGTAGTGTTGTTGTATCTTCTGATAATATAGCCGTTGCTTATAATTCAGAATATAGTACTACTACCGCAGAATCAAATATTTCTACTACGACTAACGAACAATTTGTTATTCAGAGTGAGTCTACAAGTATAGTTACAAATATTGAACAAAGTACTAGTACAAGCCAGATAGAAATGGATTCTTCAAGTGATTATTCTACTTCAACAACCACCAATTCAATTATGGAAAGTGCTTCCACAACAGAAAATAGTACAGCAACAACCACTGAGCAAAGTACTAGTACAAGCCAGATAGAAACGGATTCTTCAAGTGATTATTCTACTTCAACTAATGATTTATATTTAGGAGCAACTGTATTTAATGCAAAAAATATAAAAGGTTATCTTCCTGTGATAGTTTTAATTATACAAATTTTTATGATGATTTGGTTTGGGTCATATATACATAATATAAAGAAAAAAAATAATAAATAAATTATTCTCTATTAATTTATTGTGGTGATAGTTTGTTGTTAATTATTTAAAGGTCTGTATTAAATTATAAAAATCTGTTAAAGTGTTTGTACTATGTCATTATCAATAGGAATCGTAGGTTTACCAAATGTTGGAAAAAGCACACTTTTTAATGCACTTACTAAAAAAGCTGTGGCTTGCGAAAATTATCCATTTTGTACAATAGATCCATCCGTTGGTGTGGTTGCTGTGCCGGACGAACGACTTTTGAAACTTTCTGTTTTTTCAAAATCTGCAAAAACTATTCCTGCAGCTGTTGAATTCGTAGATATTGCTGGACTTGTAAAAGGTGCTTCTGCTGGAGAGGGGCTTGGTAATAAATTTCTTACAAATATCCGTGAGACAGATGCTATTGCTGAGGTGGTTCGTATCTTTGAAGATGATAATGTTATTCATGTAAATGGTAAAATTGATCCATTTTCAGATATTGAAACTATTAATCTTGAACTTGTTCTTGCTGATCTTCAGACAGTATCAAAAAGACTTGGTAATGTTGAAAGTGATATAAAGAGAGGAAATAAAAATGCTGTTATAGAAAAAAGTGCTTTAGTAAAGTTGAATACTGTTCTTGAAGCAGGGAAACTTTCTAGTACTGCAATTCTAGACGAGAAAGAAACAGAAGAAGCGAAAAAACTTTGTCTTCTTACTGCAAAACCAATACTTTATATTTTAAACAAAAAAACTGGTGGGAAAAATTTAGACGAAATAAAAGACGAAAGATACGAAAAGCTTTTAAGTTTTTTTAAAGAAACAAATTCTAAATATGTTGTTGTGGATGCAGGTATAGAGCAAGAGTTAAAAGATTTTGAGGGTGCTGAGAAAGAAGAAATGAGAAGTGCTTTAGCAGGAGAAGAAAAACTATCTAAAGAAGATGGGGTAGATAATCTTATAAAAGCAGGTTACGACTTACTCGGTCTTATGACTTATTTTACAACAGGAGAAGATGAAACTCGCGCATGGACTATTAAAAAAGGCTGGACTGCTCCAGAAGCCGGGACTGCTATTCATGGAGATTTTAAAGAGAAGTTTGTGCGCGCTGAAGTTATAGAATGGGATAAGCTTATTGAAATAGGATCTTATGGACAAGCCAGGGAAAAAGGTTTGGTGAGAACAGAAGGTAAGGAGTATGTTGTGAAGGATGGTGATGTTATAGAGTTTAAGATTTAAGCAGAAAATGTTTTTGAACTTGAGTTTAATTATGTCAGATTTTTTCTACCAAGAAAAATATGGCGTCTATTGGGTTCAAAATATAGGATAATTTATTTTTAATCTTAAAGAAGACTTGCAGCTGCGAAACCTTGAAGTAGATAATAAGGCCAAATAAAAATTGTTTTTAGGATTTCTGAAAATGATTCTGGAGGAAAGGTTATTATTATTAGAATAAGACCGACAAAAATATATACAATAAAAAGAAATTTGACTATATTAAATAAGAATTTCATACACAAAAGTATATCATATAAAAATAATTGTCGACTGTTTTTTTGTTAGTGTTTATAGTATAAGGTTGTTTTTTGTTATATAATATTAAATATAGAAAACCTTATAAAAGTCTATGTGTGTTTATTAATATAATTATATTTTTATGAATCAATATGATTGGTACTCAACTTTAATTAAACCTTCTTTTTCGCCACCATCTTGGATCTTTGGTCCAGTATGGACTGTTCTTTATATACTTATTGCAATATCTTTTGGATATGTTATTTATTTGTATTTTACAAATAAAGTTTCTTTTTTAGTCTTATTGCCTTTTATTTTAAATTTAATTTTTAATTTTTCTTTTACATATTTACAATTTGGTTTACAAAATAATTATCTTGCCGCAGTAGATATTTTGCTTGTACTTGGGACGCTTATTTGGTCTATTGTTGTTATCTTTTCATATGTCGCTTGGGTTTCGTATATAAACATTCCTTATTTTTTGTGGGTTTCTTTTGCAACAATATTACAGCTTACGATTACTTGGTTAAATAAATAAACATCTTTATTTGGCGTACTAAAAGCATTAAGAAGTGGTTTTTTGAATTAGTCATTATATGATATAATCAATACATTATAAGTTAATTTAATATTATATATATATATGAATATATTCTGGAATTTATTATTTTTTGTTGGCTTTGTGTTGTTGATTTCTATTAAACAAATTAATCAATATGAAAGAGGTGTTAGATTTACGACTGGAAAATTCTCAGGAATTATGCAACCTGGTTGGAGATTAGTTTTACCTATTTTTCAAAATTATCAAAAAGTAGATGTTAGGACAAAAGCCGTAGATGTTCCAGATCAGAATGCTATTACTAGAGACAATGTTTCTGTAAAAGTTAATGCGGTTATTTATTATAAAGTTAGTGATGCAGATAAAGCAATTGTTGAGGTTGAGGATTTTAGATATGCGATTTCTCAGTATGCGCAGACCACAATGAGAAATATTGTTGGAGAAGTTACTCTCGATGAACTCCTTTCAAGTAGAGATAAAATCGCAGATAGAATAAGAGAAATCGTAGATAAAGAGACAGATGCTTGGGGTTTGAAAGTTCAAAATGTTGAACTTAAAGATGTAAGTCTTCCTGCTGAAATGGAAAGAACCATTGGTAAACAAGCTGAAGCAGAAAGAGAAAAGAGAGCTGTTATTATAAATTCTGAAGGAGAGCTTGCTGCTTCTGAAAATATTTCAAAAGCTGCTGAAATGCTTGCAAAAACTCCTGGAGCACTTCATTTGAGAACTCTTCAATCTATAAATGATATGTCTTCTGACCAATCAAATACAGTTGTTTATATGGTACCGATAGAGGCTTTAAAAGCTCTTGAGGGTTTTATGAAGAAATAAAAAAGTTAAAAGTTTATAAAGCAATAAAAGACCAAATTAACTTTTAGTGTTTTAAAAATTACATGAATAAAAAATTTTTTGTTTATCTTTTTGTTTTAATTGCTATTGTTTTGTTCGTATGTTTTTTGTTTTTAAGAAGCAATGAAGATTATTGGTTATGTAAAGATAACCAATGGATTAAACATGGTAATCCAGATTCTAATATGCCAACATCAAGATGCAGAGAGAATAAAATAGATTTACCAAATGGTTATACTTTAGATAAATATATAATAGAAAAAAATACTGATGTGTTCTGTATTAAAGATGAAGAATGTAAAACACCAGATGAATATCTATTACAATCAAGATGTCCTTTTATTTCATTATGTTTAGAGAAAAAATGTAGTATAGTTTGTCCATCAATGAATATACAGTAATATAATAAGATTTTAACTACATTATTAAAAAATGAAAAAGAAAGATTATTTTCCATCTAAAAAAGTATTAGAAAATTACGCAAATGTTTTAGTTAATTTTGCTTTGGGTAGCGGAGAGGGAATAAAAAAGGGAGATGTTGTCCATCTTATAGTACAAGAAGTTGCTAAACCTTTATATATAGAAATAAGGAAGGCTATTTGGAAGGCTGGTGGTCATGTGATATCCGACTACCGTCCTTCAAATGATAAAGACTATAATCTTGATCAAGACTTTTATCTCTATTCAGAAGATCATCAAGTAGAATTTTTTCCAGCTTTTTATATGAAAGGTTTACTTGATCAGGTTGACCATTCGATCTTTATTGATAGTGAAACTAATCTAAGGTCATTACAGAAAGTGGATTCAAAGAAAATAATAGCTAGAAGTAAGATTTTCAAACCATGGAAAGAGTGGAGAGATAAAAAAGAAAATGCTGGTAAATTTACTTGGACTTTAGGCTCTTTTGCTACAAAAGAAATAGCTAAAGAATCTAGAATGACTTTAAAAGAATATTGGAATCAAATTATTAAATCTTGTTTCTTAGATGAAAAAGATCCTGTTGCTAAATGGAAATCTGTTTATGCGGAAATGGAAAGTTATAAAGAAAAGCTA
>JBAYAG010000006.1:0-13170 GCA_041669885.1 Minisyncoccota bacterium
CATTGGTGGAACTAGATAGAGAGCCTCATCATTTCCAGAAGTTCTCATGTTTGTAAGGGCTTTGTTTTTAGTCGGATTAACCTCTAAGTCTTCTCCATTTAAAACATGACCAATAACCATACCCTCGTATATTTCTACTGCTGGGTCTATATAAAGAATTCCTCTTTCTTGTAAGTTCCAAAGTGAAAATGCCATTGTTTTTCCAGTAACCATAGATGTCATCGAGCCGAATTCTTGTTTCTGTATACTTCCTGCATGCGGTTTAAAATCTATGAATCTTGAACAAAGTATTCCAAGTCCTTTTGTATCTACAACAAACACACCTCTGTATCCTAAAAGTCCTCTTGTGGGTATTTCAAAAATCATTCTGACTTGGTTGTCTTTTATTTTCATATCTTTCATAATACCTCTTCTTTTTCCAAGTTTTTCTATGACAGTACCTTGAAATTCTTCTGGTACATCTATTGTGGCTTCTTCATATGGTTCACAATCAACGCCATCAATATTTTTAATAATAGCTTGTGGTTGAGAGACTTGAAGCTCAAAACCTTCTCTTCTCATATTTTCTATAAGTATTGCGATGTGGAGTTCACCTCTACCATAAACAGTTATAGGTTCTGTATTAAAATCAACTTTTAGACCGACGTTAATTTCCATTTCTTTTTCAAGTCTTTCTCTTATTTGTCTTCCTGTAACAAATTTGCCTTCGCGTCCTGCGAAAGGAGAGTCATTAACCAAAAAGCTTAGAGAAATTGTTGGTTCATCTATGTTTATAGAAGGTAATGGTGATTGCTCATTTTTTTCACAAATTGTTTCTCCAATGTACGCATCAGAAATACCTGCAATCATAACAATATCTCCTGCAGTTGCTTCTTCAACACCTTCCTTTTTAACTCCTCTAAAAGTATAAAGTTTAGTAATTCTAGCTTGTCTTGTTTCGTTGTCTGGTTTCTTAACAAAAATTGTTTGACCATCTTTTACCTTTCCGTCATATATTCTAGCTACAGCTATTCTACCTAAGAAATTATCATAGGCTAAGTTAAAAATTTGAGCTGAAAATGGTGCTTCTGTATCTGTTTTTGCTGGGGGGACTTTTTCAAGTATTGTATCTAGTAGAGGGGTTAAATCAATTTGTTCATCTGTAGACTTCATCATTGCAACGCCAGTTCTTCCTATTGCAAAAACAGTAGGGAAATCTATTTGTTCGTCGTTTGCACCAAGCTCCATAAAGAGTTCTAAAACTTCTTCGTGGACTTCATCTGGTCTTGCCGCTGGTTTGTCTATTTTATTTATAACTACGATTGGTTTAAGACCGAGTTCAAGAGATTTCTTAAGAACAAATCTTGTTTGTGGCATAGGGCCTTCTTGTGCATCAACAACGAGTAAAACTGTGTCTATAGAACGTAGAACACGTTCAACTTCAGAACCAAAGTCTGCGTGCCCAGGAGTATCAACAATGTTGATCTTTGTATTTTTATAGAAAATAGAAGTGTTTTTTGCATATATTGTAATACCACGCTCTTGTTCGAGCTTGTTACTGTCCATACTTACTCCTTCTTCAACCATACCTGTTTGTCTAAGTATTGAGTCGGTGAGAGTTGTCTTACCGTGGTCAACGTGTGCGATTATTGCAATATTTCTTATTTCCATGTTTTTATAAAATTAAAAAGCGCCGGAGCGCAAATTCGTGTTTATATTTATACCAAAAAAAGCTTAAAAAGTCAAAGTTTTTGAAAAAGTGTGTATAATATATTATATATTATTTGTATTTTATGTTTAAGCTATTAAATCATTAAGTTTGAAATGACAGATATAAGAGAGAATGATATAATTACCCATAACATGAACAATGAAATTGAAAATATTAAAAAGTATGTTCGTGCGGCAAATTATCTTTCCGCTTCGCAAATATATTTACAGAGTAATTTTTTATTAGAAGACCCTAAATCCGGAAAGATTGGGCAAGGCAAGCTGACTTTTGATGATATTAAGACTAGACTTCTTGGTCACTGGGGTACTTGCCCAGGGATTAATTTTGTTTATGGTTGTTTGAATAATCTTATAAAGAAAACAGATGCAAACATGATGTTTGTACTTGGTCCTGGACACGGCTTTCCTGCTATACAGTCAAACATTTTTCTTGAAGGAACTTTAGGTAAATATTATAAAGAAGCACAAGTAAACAAAGATGGAATCGCATACATATCAAAGAATTTCAGTTGGCCTTATGGTTTTCCAAGTCACTCAAGTCCCGCTACTCCTGGAGTAATACTTGAAGGTGGAGAGCTCGGATATTCTCTTTCTACTTCTTATGGTGCCGTGCTTGATAATCCAGATCTTATAGTATCTTGTCTTATTGGTGATGGTGAAGCTGAGACTGGTGCTCTTGCTACTTCTTGGCATTTATATAAATTTATTGATCCAGCCAAAAATGGTGCTGTTTTGCCAATACTTCATTTAAATGGTTATAAAATATCTGGACCAACAGTTTTTGGTAGGATGAGTAATTCAGATTTGAAATCACTTTTTAAAGGTTATGGATATGAACCAATAATAGTTGAGGGTAAGGGAGATAAGGTTTATGAGAAAATGATAAAAACTCTTGAAGAATCATATAATTCAATAAGAAAAATTCAAAAAGAAGTTAGAGAAAACGAAGGTAAAAAAAGAGAAGATTTTTATAGATTTCCGATGATTATTTTAAAAACTCCTAAGGGTTGGACTGGTATAAAAGAATTAGATGATAAAAAGATAGAGGGTAATTGTCTTTCACATCAAGTTGTTGGTAAAGATGCAAAAACAAATAAAATACAACTTAAAGCAGTAGAAAAGTGGTTGAAGTCTTATAAGTTTGAAGAACTTTTTGATTTACAAAATGGTTTTTCAAAAGATGTTTTAGAAAATATTCCTAAAGAAGGTTTGAGAATGGGAGATAATCAAAAAGCTTTTGGATTAAGAAAGGGAGATAAAACACACGACTTGGTTTTACCAAAGGTAGAAGATTTCGAAATAAAAATTACAGAAGTTGGAACCACTGAGACTGGTGCTATGAAAAAAATAGGTGAGTATCTTTCAGAAGTTGTTAGATTAAACCAAGAAAAAAGAAATTTTAGACTTTTCTCGCCAGATGAGACTTATTCAAATAGACTTCAAGATATTTTTAAAAATACCACACGTTCTTTTGCAGGAAAAATAGAAGATTGGGATGATGATATGTCTTCTGATGGTAGGGTTATAGAAATGCTTTCCGAACAGTCTCTTCAGGGGTTAGCTCAGGGCTATACTTTAACTGGAAGATTTTCGATATTTACTTCGTATGAAGCTTTTATTCCTATCGTTTCTAGTATGGCAGATCAATACAGTAAATTTTTGAAAATTGCCAAAAAGACAGAATGGAGGGGCGATGTGCCTTCCTTTAATTACCTTCTTACATCAACAGGATGGAGACAAGAACATAATGGTTTCTCTCACCAAAATCCTGGTTTTATAGACGGGTTATTACAAAAACATCATGATTTTATAAATGTATATTTTCCTGTCGATGCAAATGAAGCTGTCCTTGTGACAGAAAAGTGTTTATCTTCAAAAAATGAAATAAATATTATTGTTTCTGAAAAGACTATAGAACCAATTTGGTTATCTATGAATGATGCAAAGGAGGAAATAGAAAAAGGTCTTTCTATTTGGAAATTTGCTAGTGATGAAAATCCAGACGTTGTATTTTGTGGTTGTGGTCAATATCTTGTAAAAGAAGCCCTTGCGGGACTTAGATTATTAAAAAGTGAATTACCAGAAGTAAAAGTTAGATTTGTAAATGTTGTAGAACTTTCTCCAAACACAATAGGGCATTCAAAGAGGATTACTGAAGAAGATTTTGAAAAATATTTTACTAAAGATAAACCAGTTATATTTAATTTTCATGGATATCCAGAAACTTTGAAGCAAATATTATTTGATTATCAAAATGCACTCGATAGACTTTCTGTATTTGGATACATGGAAAGTGGTTCCACTACGACGCCTTTAGATCTTCATATAAGAAATAAAACTGATAGATATAATTTACTTATAGAAGCAATAGAAAAACTTATTAAAAGCGATGTTGTTGTAGAAGGTAGAGGAAGAGAAATCATAGAGAAATATAAGAATAAGATTAAAGATCATAAAGAATACATAATTCGACATGGTGATGATCCAGAAGATGTGCTAAATTGGAAATGGAATAGACGCGGATAAACGCGGACTAGACGCAGATTATACGCAGGTAAAATAAAAAGATTAATTAATATTAAAATGTCAAAAAATTTAATTGTAAATACAGGTAGTGCATCAAAGAAATATGCAATATATGAAAGAGGCGGGGAAATAGCTTTTGTTCATCTTGAGATAGGTGAGGGTGGTTTTATTTCAACTTTAAAAACAACTTCTGGTTTGGTAAAAGAAAAAATATCAAAAAAGGATTGGGATGATTCTTTAGGTTTTTTAGTAAATTTATTAAAGAGTAAAAATATTATTTCTGATAAGAAAGATATTACTAAAGTGGGAATAAGAGTTGTTGCTCCTGGTTTATCATTTCAGAAAAATTCTGTTATAGATAATCAGTATCTTAGAGATATGAAAGAAGCTGAGGGTAAGGCTCCACTTCACATGGGTATGATTCTTGAAGAAATTAAAAAAATAAAAAAGTTTTTTGGAAAGAATATTCCTCTTGTTGGTATTTCTGATTCAACTTTCCATAATCAAATGCCTGATAAAGCTAGATTATATGCAATACCACTTAAAGATGCTAAAAAACATGAAATATATAGGTATGGATATCATGGTATTTCTTTGAGATCAATTGTAAACAAATTAAGATCAAGAGATGACTTATCAGAAAAAATTGTTGTATGCCATATAGGAGGAGGAGTAAGCCTTACTGCTATAAAGGATGGTGTAAGTATTGATACTACAATGGGTTTTACACCTCTTGAGGGTATGGTTATGGCAAATAGAGTTGGTGATATTGATTCTGGTGCTTTGGTCTATATTTCTGAAAAATTGAGGTTAAATAATAAAAGGTTGATGAGTTACCTAAATAAGGAATGTGGTCTCCTAGGGCTTTCTGGGGGCTTAAGTGCTGATATAAGAGATCTATTGAGATTAGATGAAGAAGAAAATAATCTTGATGCAAGAAATGCCCTTGATGTTTATGCTTACAGAATCAAAAAACAAATAGGTGCTTATGCTGTAGCTTTGGGAGGACTCGATACTATAGTTTTTTCTGCAACGGTAGGTGAGAGATCTTTTAAAATGAGAAAAAGAATTTGCGAAGGTCTTGAATTTCTAGGGCTCAAGCTTGATGAATGTATAAATAACGCTACCGAGGGAGTAGAAGCTGAGATAAGTTCTAAAGATTCTAAAGTAAAGGTGTTTGTGGTTAAGACCGATGAAATGAAGGTTTTAGCTGAGGAGACGGAGCAGGTAAAAGCGTTGTAGGTGTTATATTTGTTTTAAATGTTAAATACAATACAAAAGCGGGCCGTAAACGGCCCGCTTTTGTATTTGCAACTATAATATTTATAATAATTCAAAAATTTACAACTCTTTTTTATCCCTTATTTTTATAACGCTTTTCTCATTTCTTCTTCTAGAACGGTGATTTTTTGTTCTGATATATTATGAGTACTTGTGTTGTCTCTCATCCAAGCTAAAGCTCTGTCTAGTTCTTTTTCATCGATGCCTTTATCTGAATCTTTGTCTTCATACATATCACCTCTAAAAATAGATTCTATTTTATCTAGCTGCTCAGTTGTGAATCCTTTTGAATAAAGACGAGATCTTACTTTCTTAAACTCTGTTTCTGTTATTCTTGGTTTTTGATCATTAAAAAATATACCCATAATTTTTTATTTTATTTTTTACTACTAATAATTGTATTATAACTCTAATTCCTAATATTTTCTTATAACTCCTTTTACTATTGCAGCAACTTTTAATTCTTGAGTGGGGTATATAGGTTTATAATTTTTGTTTGCTGGTTCAAGCCATGTTTTTCCAATCTTTTTTCTTAAAAACTTCATTGTCCATCCACCATCTACATAAGCAATAACTATATCACCATCTTTTGGTTCACCTTTTTTTTCTGCGATTACTAGGTCACCCTCTCTTATTCCTTCTTCTATCATTGAATCTCCTTTGACTTCAAAAAGATAAGTAGAGCCTTTGTTTGGTACAAGGTATTCATCTATGTTTAATGTATCAGTAAGAGCTTCCTCTGTAGAAGTAGGAAAGCCTGCTTCTACGATCCCGAGTAATGGTGTCTCATCAAGTGATGTGTTGGGAATAAATCTTCCAGTATTGTCTTTTGTCAGAATACCCTCATCTACAAGTTTGTTGAGTAACTTGTGTACTGCGTTTTTGGATTTGAAACCAACAAGCTTCATTATTTCTGTATATACTGGCATCCTTCTATTTTTCTGATAAAAGGATATTATTTTATTCTTGTATTCATCTATCATAGTACAAAAGTTGCTATAGTATTTATTGATCTTTGTAACCAGCTTGAATTAAACTTTGATATTCTGTGTAGATCTGAAAGACGATACAATAAGAATCTGTGTCTTAGGGCTTCTCTTCTATAGGGGAGACCTTTTAGGATTTTTATATCTATAGAATCGTTGAGCTTTCTAAGCTCTTCTCTTATTGTTTTTTCTAAAATTATTCTGCTCATATAATTTAATAATTATTTTTAATATATCGACTTTCTAAACGCGAACCTTTTATGTATACATTATAGGTGAACGATAGTTCACCGTCAACTGTGGATAACTATTTAAACATAGACAACAAAAGGTAAGAAGACTTCTACTAAAAAACCTTTTATTTAATTTGTTTTTTTAAGTATAATTGTAAGCCAATTATTGTTTCTAATATTTTGTCTGTTTTTGTATATTATTTTGTAGCCAGTTTTGTTTGATAATTCTTGAATATCTTTTATAGAATAATAATAAAAAAATCTTTTTCCAAACTCATCTTCTTTTATTTTTTCCTTGTATGTTTTGTTGTATTTTAAAGATATATAAATGACTCCATCTTTATTTATTTTATTATAAATTTTACTTAATATTTTTTCAAAAGATTTTTTGTCTAAATGTAAAAAAGAAGCAAAAGCAAAAACAATATCTAGACCGCTTGGTATTTTAACTTTTTCGATATCTCCAATTATAAAATCTGCTTTTGGTAAATATCTTTTAGAGAGTTTTATCATTTCTTTAGAAATATCTATTCCAGTATAATCTTTTATATGTTTGAGTATGTATTTTGCATCTCTTCCGTTACCACAACCTACTTCTATTACTTTTAGATTTTTACTTTTAAAAAGAGAAAAGGCTCGGTCTATATCTTCAGACCTGAGACCTATTTGATTGAATTTTTTACTTAATCCTTCTGCTCCTGTGTTGTAGGTTTGAGTATTAATTTCTTTTTTATTCATAAAATAATCATAACATCTAGATAAAAACTAGACTATAAACAAGTCGAATGTTTGATAAAATACAAATACACAAGGCGATTCACTTCGTGAACCGCCTTGTGTATTAATTTCTATTTTATTAAAAACAAAAAAACCGAGGAGACGTCTAAAATAGATAAAAATAGAAAGTCAAAATTTTATAAACTGAATAAAGGTTTTTATTTTAATACAAAAGGCGGGCCGTAAACGGCCCGCCTTTTGTATTAAATACTGGATTCCTGCCTTCGCCAGAATGACAATACAAAAGAATTAAAAGCTTTTGGCTATGACTAATTGTGATAGGTAAGTAGTATATAAAAGAACTGTATTATCTATAATTATACACCCGATTATATTGTATGTCAAGCTTTGGTCAAAGTTAAACTTTGACCAAAATAAAATACAAAAAGTGGGCCGTAAACGGCCCGCCTTTTGTATTTTGTCCTAATGTCTTTAAAACAAAAACCGAGGAGAAACCTTTTTTCAGATTCAAGGTCTCACCTCGATTTATTTGTTTTTAAAGACTATTTCTTTCCTTTAGCTTTCTCTCGGACTACTGCTTGTGCTGCTGCTAATCTTGCAATTGGAACTCTGAAAGGTGAGCAAGAAACATATGTGAATCCTTCTCTATGACAGAATTCAACTGTTTTTGGTTCACCACCGTGTTCTCCACAAATACCAATCTTCAAATCTTTCTTTACGCCTCTCCCTTTCTTAATAGCTATTCTTATGAGTTCGCCTACACCTTCTTGGTCTAGAACTTCAAAAGGATCGTTTGCAAAAATATCTTGTGCAACATATTCCTTAAGGAATTTACCAGCGTCATCTCTTGAAAGTCCAGCACCCATTTGTGTAAGATCGTTTGTACCGAATGAGAAGAATTCTGCACCAGCTTCTACTATCTTGTCTGCAATAAGAGCTGCTCTTGGGACTTCAATCATAGTACCGATCTTGTAAGTCATCTTTAATTTTGATGCCTTTATTTTTCTATCAACTATTTCTACTATTCTATCTTTCAAAATAGTAAATTCTTTTGTTGTAGCAATGATAGGGATCATTATTTCTGGGACAACTCCTTTAACTTTCTTTCCATTAACACCCTTTGTAACTTCTATAGCTGCGTCGATTATAGCTTCTGCCTGCATATCGTATATTTCAGGATATGTAATAGCTAGACGGCAACCTCTGTGTCCAAGCATTGGGTTAAATTCGTGTAAATCTTCGATTTTTGCATTCAAAGTTTTTACATCAACTTTCATTTCTTTTGAAAATTCTTCTATATCTTTCTTTTCTTTTGGTAAGAATTCATGAAGTGGAGTGTCAAGAAGTCTAACTGTTACAGGATTTCCTTCCATAGCTCTGAATAAACCAGCGAAGTCTCCTTTTTGATAAGGATAGATTTTTGCAAGAGCTTTCTTTCTAGCTTCTAGATCTCCAGCAAGAATCATTTCTCTAACAGCTTTTATTCTTTCACCTTCAAAGAACATGTGTTCTGTTCTGCATAGACCTATACCTTCAGCACCGAATTTTCTTGCGACTTCAGCATCATGTGGAGTATCTGCGTTTGTTCTTACTCCTATTTTTCTAAACTTATCTGACCATGACATGAGAGTAGCGAAGTTTCCTGAAAGCTCTGGATCTTGGGTATTTAATTTACCTGCGTAAACTTTTCCTGTTGAACCATCGAGTGAGATAGAATCTCCTCCTTTCAAAACTATACCTTTTGCTTTGATCGTAAGGGTTTTTGCTTTTTCATCTATAACTATATCTGAACAACCAGCAACACAACAAGTACCCATGCCACGAGCAACAACTGCTGCATGTGAAGTCATACCACCACGTGCTGTAAGAATACCTTTTGAACAGTGCATACCATCGATATCTTCTGGAGATGTTTCTGTTCTAACAAGAATAACATCAAGACCTGACTTTGCTTTTTCAAAAGCTTCTGCTGCTGTAAAAACAATTTCTCCAACAGCTGCTCCAGGTGATGCAGGGAGACCTTGAGTAATTACTTCGGCTTTGTTAACTGAAATAGGATTGAGCTGCTTATGTAATAATTGGTTGAGTTGATTAGGATCAATTCTCAATATAGCTGTTTCCAGGGTTATAAGTTTTTCTTTAACCATATCTACAGCGATACGAACAGAAGCTGCTGCTGTTCTTTTACCACTTCTTGCTTGTAATATGTAAAGTTTACCTTGTTGAATAGTAAACTCCATATCTTGCATATCTTTATAATGTTTTTCAACTTTATTACATACAGTAACAAGTTCTTTATATATTTTAGGATTTTGTTTTTCTAAAGCTGAAACTGCAAGGGGGGTTCTAATACCAGCAACAACATCTTCTCCTTGTGCATTCATCAAATATTCACCATAGAATTTTGCTTCTCCTGTAGATGGATTTCTTGTAAAGCAAACACCTGTACCGGAATCTTCTCCTAGGTTACCGAATACCATTGCTTGAATATTTACAGCTGTACCGATAAGACCCTTAATATTATTTATCTCTCTATATCTGATAGCTCTGTAGTTATTCCATGAATTGAATACAGCATTTATTGCCATATACATTTGTTTAACTGGTTCTTGAGGGAAATCTACACCTTTTACTTTCTTAATAATTGCTTTGTATTTTGTAACTATTTCCTTCAAATCTTCTGCTGTAAGATCTGTATCATATTTTGCACCTTTTGTGTCTTTTACAGATTCTAAGATATGTTCAAATTCTGAATGTTCAACTTCCATAACAACATCTCCAAACATTTGGATAAGTCTTCTGTATGAATCCCAAGCAAATCTTTCATTACCTGTTTTTGTAGCAAGACCAACAACTGATTTGTCATTCAAACCAAGATTAAGGATAGTATCCATCATACCAGGCATAGAAGCAGCGGCTCCTGAACGGACAGAAACAAGTAGGGGGTCATTTGCATCTCCCAACTTTTTACCCATTTTCTTTTCTAAATCTGCAAGTTTAATATCTGCTTGTCTTTTGACTTCAGCGTCTATTTTCTTTCCTACTTTATAGTAAAGATCGCAGGCTTCAGTTGATATTGTGAATCCAGGTGGAACATTTATACCAAGAGTTCTCATCTCGGCGAGGTTTGCACCCTTACCACCCAAAATTTCTTTCATGTCTTTGTTTCCTTCTTCAAAGGCATAGACATACTTTTTATTTTTTGCCATAAAACAATTTTGTAATTAACTAACGATTAATAAAAATTCAACAATTAAAAACAACCTTTCGGCGTTTTCACTTACCTTCGCAACTTTTTCGAAGTTATGGTGTTATTATATAATAGTTTTTCAAAAAAAAATATTGACAATAAGTAGGGGTTATTATGGATTGTTTTGCTTTCTCCGTAAAGACAGAAGAGTGAATTTACTTTGCAAATTCACTCTTCTGTCTTGTACTATATTTTTCATCTTTGCGAGTAAAGTGAAGTAGTTTAGGTTAGTTGTTTTGAATTTAACATTCAATTTAAATAGCTATATAATTTGGTAATTGAATTATCTTTACGAGATATTCCGAAGTAATTTAAAATTAATTTCTATATTATTTTAAATATTAACAAACGCTTTGACAAAAATTTTTAAGAGAATAGTGTATAAATATAAGTTCTTTAAAATTTTTGTCACAGCAAATAGTAGCTTTATGGCTTTTATTTGCTGTGACAAAACCATAGTTGGTTAAGTTGAAAAGTTCATTGTGAACAACAGCAATAAAACTTAGTGACAATATCCGAGAGGATAGTCATGAAAGGTGGGTTGGTATGACTGACAGATCAATGTTTAGTGCAGGACTTGCAGCAAAACTTGTTGGTATCTTTGCCGACGAAGGTGCTGAACCAAAAGATCTTAATCTTTTGGCAGAAAAACCGTGGCTTGTCAAAAGGATGATAGATGTAATTCGTAACAAATCAGAAATTAAAGATATTGATTACTATATTAACTTTGATTATTGTTTGTTGTTACCAGATGGTTTAAGACTTGGTCAGTTACCTGGTTCCGTTGGTGGATCAGTAAGGTTTAATAGTGATCAAGGAAAAAACAAACTTTATCTTACTCACCTTCAGATGAGTGCAAGGATTAGTAGAGCACGAATAACAGGTAAGATGCTTCTAGAGGAGTTTAGAAAAATTGAAAGTAAGGTTCTTTTGGGAATACAACTTTTACATTTTTATTTGTCACACCCACAACTTATTCCTGCAAACTGGGAGAATGAAAAAATATTTTTCTAGGGTACGATTTGTCGTGATTATGGCAATAAACTCTATGTTCCTTTTATGTTTTATAATGGTAAGGAATGGGAGAGTGATTTTCGTTGTTTAGATCTTAATTTTGATTATGAAGATTCTGCTATTGTTTTTGATACTCTTAAGGTTTAAAGAAAAATAGACGGCATTTCTAAAATGGGGTGTCGTTTTTTCTTTTTAAAAAATAATTTTATATATCTTATAATTTCCTGATGAATTTTAAAAAGTTTTTTACTTATTTTTTGTTTTCGCTTATTCTTTTGTTTGTTTTCTTATTAAACTTTTTTAAAGTAGATATTTATAATTATTTTACTTTTTTACCAGAATATTTGATTGATATTTTAAGTTTAATATTAATTATTTTTATTTTTGTCATTTTTTCTCAAAAGGAAAGTGAAAGTGATAGACTAACCAGTGATGTTATAACTGTTATAACTCATAAATTTAGAACTCCACTTGCTGGTATAAAATGGGCTGTAAGTAGTTTACAAAAAGATATAACTTTTACAGAAAAGGAGAGTTTTCTTAGAGAAATAAATTTATCTAATGATAAACTTATCGAAATAGTTAATCTTTTGGTTGGGTTGAATAAGTTTGATGAAAAGCAAGATTATGTTTATACCGCAGTTGCTATCAGGAAAATGGTTCAAAATAGTCTAAACAAACTCGCAGATAAAATAAAAGAAAGAAAAGTTGGTTTTGAAATTACTCCTTCTAGTGAAATACCTCTTATTATTATAGATAAGACGATTTTTCAGTTTGTTTTAGATTCTGTGTTTGATAATGCAATTAAATACTCTAAAGAAGGAGGTAGAATAAAGGTAGATTTTCAGATAGAATCATAATTCATAGATTTGGTAATTTTAGATAACGGAATAGGTTTAACTTACTACGAAAAAAAGAAAAATGTTTAAAATGTTTGGTCGTGGCGAAGTTGCAAAGACAATAGATACCGAAGGGTTGGGTTTAAGTCTTTATGCTTCAAAGACTATTGTAGAAAATCATGGTGGTAAGATATGGGCAGAGTTTTTAGGAAGAGATAAGGGAATAAAAATTACCATAAGGATACCTAGAGCAAAGTAATGTATGATAAAAACATGACAAAAGAAGAAGCTATAAAATTAATTGAAATATATGGTAAGGCTTGGGAAACAAGAGATCCAGAACTTATAGTTACTATATTTAAGGAAATTATTTATAGATATGACAGAAATTGCTATCTTTACAGTTAAAGATGGAAAATTTAGTTCTTTAAGAGAATATTATAAAAGCATTAAGATACCTTTTGAATAATTTCTTTTGCATATAAAAATAATTTAATATATAATAATTATATTATGGCAAAAAGAATGGCGGTTAACACCAAAAATAAAGCTTCTCGTTCTAAAAAAACAAAGAAGAGACTTGCAATAAAAAA
>JBAYAG010000007.1:0-12463 GCA_041669885.1 Minisyncoccota bacterium
AAAAGATGAAAAACTTTAATAAATATACAAAGAAAATATCTGGAATACTTATTTTTTCTATACTTTTTATTAATTTGAATTTCTTGCTTATTCCAAAGGAGACAAAAGCTCAATATTCGGTCAATGTTAACTCAATAATAGACCCTGGCGCAGTAGCTTTTTTTACAGATCAACTTACTCTGTCTACTTTTACATTAGAACAATATGCTGAGGCTACAATAGCAAGGGTAAGAGAAGCCTCTATTCCTTCCGTTTGGGATATGGCTAGAAAAATGGCTTGGGAACCTCTCATGCAAGCTTTAGCAAAAATAGTTGCTAAAGCAATCATACAAAATATAGTTGAAGCAACAGTAGCTTGGATAAATAGTGGTTTCCAAGGTAATCCAGCTTATGTTTCTGACCCTGCCAAATTCCTCTTAAATACAGGAGACCAAGTTGTCGGTGAAATGCTTTTTAATGATCCTGCTTTAAATTTCCTCTGTGAACCATTCCAACTTCAAGTTAAAATAGCTTTAGGACTTGGTGTTAGCCAACCTTTTTATAGAAAAATTAAATGTACTCTAACAGGAGCAATTAGAAACACAGAAAATGCAGTAGAAGGATTAGTAAATGACCTAGAGTCTGGTAATTTTATAGAGTTAGGCGGGTGGACAAATTGGATGCAATCTTCACAGCCACAAAACAATCCTATAGGTGCTTACCTTATGGCAAAAAGTGAGCTTGATGCGAGAACTCAAATTAAAAAAGCTTCAGTTACAGCACAACTAAATTGGGGAAGTGGTGCTTTGGATTTCCAAAAATGTAAAGATACAACATACAATGTAAACTATGACGAAAATGGTGAAATGTATGAAGAGCCAGCTGGCGAAAGAGAGTATTTCGGTTCACCAACTCATGGTTTAGATGCTGATGGTAATCCATCAACAAGAATTACAGGATCTGGTTCTGGTATTACTGGTGAACAAAGAATAGAAACTTCTTGTGAGACCAAAACTCCTGGAGCAATCGTAACAGACATGCTTGGTTTTAAAGCAACAAGTGATTCTAGAACTCTTGAATTACAATCAGCCCTATCAAACGGTATAGATCAGATACTTAATGCATTGGCAAGTCAACTTCTTAAAATGGCAATGAACCAGCTTGCGGAAGGAGTCTTAGGTATGAATGATGAAGATGGAAGTTATAAAAATTCTCTTTCAGAACAATTAGCACAGGCACAGGCAAATTACAATACACAAATAAACGCAATAAACACAAGTGCAACTTCAACCGATGGTCAGAGTGCCACACTCTCATCATACAATGATTTATTAGGTACTAATTACAGCCAAGGATTTACAACACTTGATTATAGTAGTGTTGCATATACATCAAGTACAACACAAACAACTGTAGATATGAGTGATCCAGTAGAAAAAGCACGCGCAAATGCAATTTCAAAGATAAATTCTTATGGTAATTCAGAAATAATTTATCAAAATACTCTAATAGATGCAAAAAATATTCTTTTAGATGCACAAGATATCTTCATCTCAGCAAGAAGTTGTAATATACAAATTGATAATTCTACAACAGTATTGAGAGCTTATCTTATAGATTCAAATGTTATTACAAATATCGATGGATTAGATAGCCTAAATAGAAACCTTAGACAGATACCTTGGAGTTTAAAGAGAATAAACGGCTTAATGGATATATCTAATGAAAATATAGATATATTGGATGAAGCAAGAACTGATGTAAATTCAGCGACAAGTGTAAGTCTAATTACAAAAGCTATGAAAGAAGTAAAATCAACAGATTTTAATACTGATCCAAAAACAAGAATCTTAGATGATAATAAGGAATGGTTAGAAGAGGTTAGTGATATTTATAACACAAGTCAGTGTCCGACAAGTCTTGATCAAATTTTTTAATTTTTAAAATATAAATACGATAATATAAATTATTTATAAAATATAAAAAGTTTATAAAAAGTATTTCGTATTTTATTTTATGATGGTATAATTCATATAACAAATGAAAAGGGTTTTTACAAAACTAGTTGCATGTACCTTATTAGCTTTTTTGCTATGTGGTTTTTTTGATATTACTCCAACAAATGCACAAGGCTATACTCAAGAGCAAGCTACTAAAATAGAGGAAGTGGCTCGCCAACAAGAAGAGGCTCGCCAACAACGAGAAATAGAAGCCCTTGAAAATAAAATAACTCCCCCAGCATGGTTACAAAAAGAAATAGATGCTGTTAAGGAAGCTAGAAAAGGAGATGAACCTTCATCCGACAGTTTAAACTACTTTGGATTAACTAGCGAAGAAACAGATTCCATGCTGAACGCTTTTTCAGAGGAAGAAGCTAGAAGTTATGTAGAATATCAATCAAATAAATTTGATATAGAAAAGCAAATAGATCTTATAAAAGGAAAAAAAGAAGCAGTAGATGCCGGTGTAATATGTCGATTTGCTGATTTTGGTTGTTATTTCGTAAAAGCAATGAACGGATATGGAATAGATGTTAGTGGTTTTGGAGGTTTTCTCATAAGTATTTTTAACTGGATATTGTATGCTATTGTTTCTGTATTGTCTGTTTTTTTAGGCTTTTCAGCTACTTTTCTTGATGTTTTTCTTCAAATAACCCTTAATATAGGGACTCTTGTAAAAAGTATCCCTAGTATAAATACAGTCTGGGCGTTAATACGAGACACTTTTAATATTACTTTTATTTTTATAATGCTCTATATAGCGATAGGGACCATAATAAGATCCAAAAAGGTAGTATATAAACAGATGATCATAAGTGTTATAATTTCTGCACTTCTAATAAACTTTAGTCTTTTTATAACAAAAGTTGTCATAGATGCAAGTAACTTAGTGACAATGGCTTTTTACAGTAGAATTACACTTAAATCAGCAACTTATAATATAACAGATACAACATCAATATCAGAACAAACCATCTCAAAAACTACAAAAGCTACCTTATCAGCCACCGTTATGAGTGGTCTAAACTTAGATTCCTTAATATCAATTTCTAGCCCTAAAAATATTTCCGCAAAGGATGGATCTCTACCTGTTGGATTAAACCTAACGGCACTACTTGTTATACAAATAATATTATATGGTCTTTTAATATGGGCTTTTATTGTTGCTGGATTTCTTTTACTCGCCAGAACGCTTGCTTTTGTTTTTTTACTTGCAACTTCTCCTGTTGGGTTTATTGGTGATGTAATACCAAAAATATCTAAATATACAAAACAGTGGCACGAAACACTCGTAAACCAATGTCTTGTCGCTCCGATTTTTTTGTTTTTTATGTTTCTACTATCAAGATTAATAGGTAGTGGTTTAGGTAATTTTGTAGGTGACCAGTCAACAAAAGTAGAATTAATGGGCGGTTTAAACCTCAGTGCTTTTGTAAACTTTGCAATAATAATAGGTTTTATTATTGGTTCTGTTAAAATTACAAAAGAAACTAGCGGGAAGATAGGTAGTATGATTACAGATTATGCAAAATCTGGTTTAGGACTTATGGCTGGTCTCGCTACTGGTGGTGTAGCACTTGCTGGAAGAAAAATTATTGGTGCTGGTGCCGCTTCTCTTGCAAGTAGTAAAGCAGGAGCCTCACTTACAGAAAGTGCTTTGAATGGAAGTGCTGGAGCAAGACTTGCACTAAAAGCAATAAATGGGGCACAAAGTTCAACTTTTGACCTACGAAACAACAAAATGGCTAATAGCTGGGCAAAAAAGACTGGCGTAGACATAGGTGCTGGAACTAAAAAAACATATGAAAGCGTTCTGGGTGAAGAAACCAAAAAGGATGAGGCGTTTATAAAATTAACAGAAAAATACAAAAAAGAAAATAAACACTTCCAAGAAGCCTTAACAGTAGACGCTTTCAATAAAAACAATGAGGAAACAAAAAGGAAAGAAGAAGACCACACAAAGAAAACTGCCGAAGAACAAGCCGAATTAGATAAAATAAAAGCAGAAAAACAAGCAGGACTTGCTAGTATTACTGATCCTATAAAGAAGGAAAGGGATGAAGCAGAAAAAAACAAGAAAGACATGGAAGCCAAAATGGCAGAAATAGATAAACGAAAAAATTCTCCGATAACTGCAAATGAATCTAAACAACTAGATGAAGAGAAAAAAATATTAGAACAACAAATAAATCAAACAACTGAAAAAATAAAAGAAAGCCAAAATAAAATTAATACAGAAGAAAAGAAAGTAAACGAAGAGATTAATAAAAAAGAAAGAGAAATAGACCAAATAAGAAAAAACAGAGAAAAGGCAATCGACGAAGCAAAGAACTTATTCGTAGTAGGAGGAGTTGATCAAAAGACAAGAGACGAAAGAAAGAAAAAAATTGATGAATTAGAAAAGAAAGTTTATGAGGATAGGGTTAATAGTTATGCTACTATTATAGAAGCACCGGTAAAAGTCTTTGGTATAAAAGTACCTAAAAAAGTATTCGGCTATGAAACACCGATAACTATGACAAAGAAAGCCCGTGCAAAAGCAATAAGAGGTAAAATAAAAGGAAAAACAAAACAACAAGAACTAGAAGATGCTGTCCTAGCCAGAGAAAAGGAAAGAAAGGAGGAAGAAGAAAGGAATGGTGGAAGGAGTCCAGCACCAGCAGCACCAACACCTACTCCAACTCCTACTCCTACTCCAACGAGAACTTAAACAAAAATAAAAATATGGATGAAGAAACAAAACAATTAATAGCAGAACAAATGCAAGTGATTCCTGAAGATCTCAGGAAGGCTATTACTTCTGTCGATTATCCTAAAAAATTACAAACGATTTTTACAAAAAATAAACTTTTAATCGACCAGGCTAGTAACTTAGAAACAGAAACGACACTAACACTTTTAGGATTAGAACCCTTAACAGACTATATCGATAATCTAGCTAGAGAATTAAGTATAGATAGGAATAGGGCAGTAGAAATCGCTAGTGATGTAGATGAGCTTATATTTCAAAACGTAAGAGAATCTCTAAAGAAAATAAGCGAAGAAACACCAGAAGATGAAAGCGACCAAGAAGAGCCTAACAGAGACGAAATAATGTCTGGAATAGAAGAACCAAGCACAATTAAAGAAAACTCAGTTTCTGTTAGCTCTCTAAAATCAAATAGTGGAGAAGAAGATCACGTAGAAACTTTTTCAAAGGGCGTAGAAGTAAAAAAAGAAATAAGTTCTGAAATACCAAAAACATCTATTCTTCCACCAAAGCCATTAATCAAACTAGAAAACAAACCACTTCACGAAAATACATCTCCAATAGAAAATATAGTAGAAATAAAAACAAAAGAAGAAGTAGTAATACCAAAAGAAACAGTAATCGTAGAAGAAAAAACCAAATTACCTGAAAAAGAAAAACCTTCAGGAGACCCATATAGAGAACCAATAATTTAATTATTATGAGATTTCAAGTTCCACAATTTATAGAAATAGAAGATAAAATATTTGGACAACTAACCTTTAAACAATTTATATATCTTGCTGGAGGGGTAGGAGGGTCTATAGTTTTATATATATACATACCTTTCAAAATAATATCTATAATACTGATTATACCTCTTTTAGCATTATCAGGAGCCCTAGCTTTCTATAAAGTAAATGGTAAATCTTTTATAGACGTAATCGAATCAAGTTTCTATTTCTATACGGGGAACAAATTATATCTTTGGAAAAAAGCAGAAAGAAAACCAAAATCAAAAATAGAAGACCAAATGGAACAAATGAGAAGTACAGTGTCTGTACCAAGACTATCAGACAGTAAACTCAAAGACCTAACATGGAGTCTAGATATAAAAGAGGCATTGAACCCGGTGACAAGAGAAGAAAAATAATAAACATTTAGTTTTACTATTTTATAATGTATAATATTGATAAATGGTAATATCAAAGGCTACACAAGATTTTGTACCCATAAAAGAAATCCGAGATGGTATAGTAATACTCAAAGATGAATCAATGAGAGCCATTTTGATGGTGTCTTCTGTAAACTTTGCACTTAAATCGCCAGATGAGCAACAAGCTATAATCTTTCAGTTTCAAAATTTCTTAAACTCATTAGATTTTTCTACACAAATATCAATTCAATCTAGAGAGCTAGATATAAGACCATACTTAGCAACCTTAGAAGAAAGATATAAAAACGAGCTAGGGGATTTGATGAAAATACAGATCAAAGAATATATACAATTCATCAAGAAATTCGTTGAGCAAACCAGCATCATGACAAAGACATTCTTTGTGGTTATACCTTTTACACCAACAATAATAAACTTACAAACAAACCCACTAGAGAAAATAACAAACAGACAACAAAACGGCGGTGTTTCAAAAAATAAATTACAAAATTTTGAAGAAAACAGAACACAACTAGAACAAAGAGTAGGCTCTGTATCACAAGGGCTTACAAGGTGCGGAATAAGAAGCATACAGCTAGGAACAGAAGAGATTGTTGAGTTGTTTTATAAGATTTTTAATCCTGGCGATATGGAAAAGCCAATAATACCACAATAATTATGGGAATTTTTGATTTTTTAAAAAAGAAAGAAAGTAAAGATGAACAATTAACATCTTTTCTTCCACAAGAAATATATGAGTCCGGTATTTTAGAGTTACAGGATATTATAGCTCCATCTGCTCTTAAAATAACACCCAACGAATTAAATCTTGGTGAAAAAATAGCCAAAACATTCTTTGTTATATCTTATCCTAGATTTTTATCTGACAACTGGTTTTCTCCAATAATAAACCTAGACAAGGTTTTTAATATTTCCATTTTTATTCATCCTATAGATACCGCAAAAATTCTCAGACAGTTTCAAAAAAAGGTTGCCGAAGTTCAAAGCCAGATAAATGCTAGAGAAAGTAGAGGGTTGGTAAGAGACCCTATGCTTGATACCGCATATCAAGACTTAGAATCACTAAGAGACAACCTACAACAAGCTCAAGAAAAGATTTTTGATGTTGGTTTATATATAAGTATTTATGCAAATACAGAAAATGAATTAAATAAACTAGAAGCAGAAATAAAGTCTATACTAGAATCAAAATTAATTTACATTAAACCAGCTTTGTTTCAACAAGAACAAGGCTATAAGAGCATATTACCTATTGCTACAGACCTTTTGGGTGTTTATTCAAAACTAAATTCTTCACCATTATCAAGCTTATTTCCTTTTATTTCTTTTGACCTCACTTCAGATAAAGGAATATTGTATGGTATAAACAGACATAATGCTAGTTTAGTGCTTTTTGATAGATTCTCTTTAGAAAACTACAACTCTGTAACGTTTGCTAAATCTGGTGCTGGTAAATCTTACTGCACCAAACTTGAAATATTAAGAAGTCTTATGTTTGATACTGATGTTATTGTTATAGACCCAGAAAAAGAATACCAATTTCTAGCAGAAGCAACTGGAGGAAAATCATTTGATATATCTTTAAATTCCAACAGCCACATAAACCCATTCGATCTACCTGCACCAGGAGAAGATGAATCCCCAGCGGATATTTTAAGAAGCAATATTATAAACCTAGTGGGGCTCTTTAGAATTATGCTCGGGGGGCTTACTCCGGAAGAAGATTCAATAGTTGATAGAGCGATAGCAGAAACATATGCTCTAAAAGATATAACTCCAGACTCTGATTTTGCAAATGTTGAACCACCATTACTTTCAGACTTTGAACTCGTACTATCTGGTATGGAAGGATCTGAATCAATTATTCAAAGACTTTCAAAATATACGAGAGGTACATGGTCTGGTTTCTTAAACAAGCCAACAAACATAGATATAAACCACAAATTTATAGTTTTCTCTATAAGAGATATGGAAGATGAACTTAAAACAGTTGCTATGTATATCATAACTCACTATATCTGGAATGCTATTAAGAGAAACAAAAAGAAAAGATTACTAGTTGTAGATGAAGCTTGGATAATGATGAAATCTGACGATGCCGCTTCATTCTTGTTTTCTATGGCAAAGAGAGGTAGAAAATATTGGCTAGGTATAGCAACAATAACACAAGATGTTGATGACTTCTTAAATTCACCTTATGGACAACCGATAGTTACCAACTCATCAATGCAAATACTTCTTAAACAATCACCAACGGCAGTAGACCATCTTCAAAAAATCTTCAACCTTACAGACGAAGAAAAATTCTTACTGCTTGAGTCAGATGTAGGGGAGGGAATATTCTTCGTCGGGCTTAAACATGTTGCTATAAAAATAATAGCATCATACACAGAAGACCAAATAATCACATCAGACCCTTCACAACTCTTAACTATCAAAAGAGCCAAAGACGAATTAAAAATGTCACAAAACGGATAATTTATGAACGTATATAAAACTATTTTTAAAAAATAATTGTGATATAATTTAAAACAAGATGTTTAATTTTATTAAAAAATTATCTATTTTTATTTTATTTTTTGCTATTCTATTAGGAGCAAGGGTTTCTTTTTCTCAAGAAATGACATCATACGGCTCTCAACAAAACCCAATATTAATAAACTCATCTATTTCAAATCCACGAGCAGGAGATATTATTAAACTAACAGTTTCTAGTTATTCAATAAATTTAGATTCATCAAAAATAACTTGGTATGTCGATAAAGAAATTAAAAAAGATGAAACTGGTGCAAAAGAATTAACAATAAATACACAAAACACCTCTGAATCTATTACTATCAAAGTCACTGTAATAACTCCAGATGGGTTAAAAAGTGAAGCCACAAAGACTCTATCGCTCGCAGGAGTAGACCTTATTGTAGAAGCAACCTCATATGTGTCTCCAATGTATAGAGGTAAGGCTTCTTTTACAAATCAAGGTATTGCTAAAGTTGTTGCTATACCAGACATAAAAATCAATGGAAAAAAAATCTTACCTAGAAATCTTGTTTTTAGATGGAAAAAAGACAACATAGCGTTAAGTGGTTCTTCTGGAATAGGAAAAGATTCTTTAATGATAACCGGAAGTGTTCCAATTAAAGATATTAATGTCTCTGTAGAAATTATGGATTCTTCAGGAAAAACACTAGCAAGTCGTTCTATTAATATATCACCAAAAGATCCAAAAATAATTTTCTATGAAGATAGTCCTCTTTATGGAGTTCTTTTTAATAAAGCAATAAATGGTACTTTTAATATGGGAGATAGAGAAGAATTAAAGATAGTCGCAAAACCTTTTTTCTTTAATATTGATAGTGATTCGGGTAGTGACTCTAAATATAAATGGTCTGTAAATAATAAAAGCGTATCTACTAAAGGAAAGACAAATCAAATTTTACTAAGACAAACAAACAAAGAAGTTTCTGGAACAACTTCTATTGAGTTAGAAATAAATAACCTAAAAAGAATTTTTCAATTTACGAACAATAGTTTTAATATAACCTTTGGTCAATAATCTTATGTCAAAAAAATACAAAAAAAATTTATTCTTAGTAATATTGTGTTTTATTTTTATTTTTTCAACAAATATTGTCTTAGTTGTTTCTGCTGCTACTGCTCCTACTGATAATGGAATATTAGGAGATTATGTGCCATTAGAAGAAAATGCATTTCCAGGGGTCAGCACAGACGGAAATAAAGGAGATTTAGGTGCATTCGTAGGACAAATTTTTAACTTCGGTATTGCAATAGCAGTAGTATTAGCACTAATAGAAATAATCTGGGGTGGAGTACAATATATGACAACTGATTCATGGTATACAAAAAGCGATGGAAAAGATAGAATTCAAAATGCTTTTTTAGGTCTAGCAATAGCCCTTTTATCATATTTATTATTATATACAATAAATCCAGAACTAGTTGATTTTAGTGACAATAGACTGTTTACTGAAAAAACACAAAAATAATATAAAATAAAATGTCAAAGAAAAATTCCATAATATTAATACTTTTAATTTTTATTGTCGTAATGACACTCTTGCTTTTTTCTTATTTTTCAGATAATGATACCAGCACAAACAATATTAATATTGAAAATCAAACCTTACCATTTGGAAACTCATCCGACGACGTAACAACAGATATTCAAATTGACACAAACACGACAACAGATAATTTTGTTGAAAAAAGAGAAAAATTAACACAGATATATTCTAAACCAACATCAGGTACACTATCTTTTACAAAAGACAAAAAAATAGATATAAGATTCGTAGATAGAACTAATGGAAATGTTTATGATTATTTACCAGAAGAAAAAGAAAACAACTTAATAAGAACAACAAATACGACAATACCCAAAATACAAGAAGTGGTTTGGTCAAACACTGGTAAAAATGCTATCTTTAGATATCTAGAAGATAATAGTGACAACATAATTAGTTTTCTAGGAAAAATTCAACCAGCATCAACGAGTACAACAGAAGAAAAAATGGAACAGGTAGCGGGAAGTTTTCTTACTCCTAATATTAAACAAATATTAATAAACCCTGATGGTGATAGTACTTTTGAATTATTAAACAAAAAAGATAACAGTGGTTCTTATGGTGTATTGTCTTCAATAGAAAATAAAAATAAAAAACAAATTTTTGAATCCTCTTTATCTATATGGAATATTCTTTGGCCAAAAGATAACATAATAACTTTTACAACTAGACCTTCTTATAAAGATTACGGCTATATGTTTTTCTTTAATACACAAGATCTATCATTCAAAAGAATTTTGGGTGATATATTAGGCCTTAGCACCTTAACAAACAAAGACACATCTCTCGTGGCTTATTCAAAAATAAAAAGTGGTTATTTTTATTTGAATGTATATAATGTTAGTAAAAAAGAGAGTAGGGAACTAGGAATACAGACACTGGCAGACAAATGTGTTTGGAGTAAAAATAATTCTTTTGTTTTGTATTGTGCTGTTCCACAATTTATATACTCTGGATTATATCCGGATACATGGTATCAAGGACTAACATCATTTAATGATAACTTCTGGATGATAGATACAGAAAAAGGAACAACTAAAGTCTTGTATATAACAGGAGAAATTGAAAACGCAAGAATAGACGCAATCGACCTAAAAATAAGTGATAATGATAAATACTTAACCTTCACAAATAAAAATGATCTAAGTCTTTGGATGTTAGATTTAAAAGAAGAAGAATCTACAAAAAAATAATTCAAACAATAAAAAACAACTCACATAACGAGCTGTTTTTTATTGTTTAAATTATCCTATATATTTAATAACGATTCTTCTATTTATTCCTTCCCCAGTAGATTCAGTTTTTATATTTGGTTCATCGGTAAGAATGCCGTGAATAATAAGTCTTTCATAAGACGACATTGGGTCCATTTCTATATCTGCTTTCATATCTCTTGCTCTATTTGCCAAAATTTTTGCCTTAAGTTTAAGCCTTTCAACCATACTCTCCCTATAATTATTTACATCTATTGAAAAATCAGCTTTTTCTTCAGTACCTTTTGTAGCCATCCTTCTTATTAAATGAGAAAGGGCATTAAAATTTTCACCATCATCACCAATCAACAAACCGGAGTCAGGACTTTTGATCACAAATATTTTCTTTAAAGTTATTGGCTCTTCTTTTATCTCAATAAGATCAAATCTTATTCCCATACTTTTTAGAAGTTCTTCTATTAAGTTTTTAATATTTTTTTCATCCATATTTTTGTTTATTTATCTAACTAAATCCTTTACTCTTAGAAATTTTTTAGTTTAGAATTATGACTGGTAATTAAAACTTTTGTTCTTCTTACATAAAATTCTTGTCCTATTGCAAACAAACTGCCTGTTATCAAATATAAAGATACTACAACAGGGAAGCTTTTGGCAATAAAGAAAATAACTATTGGCATAATGTATTTCATCTGTATATTCATACTTTTTGCCAATTCATCTTTAAAATCTGGTGTTTTGGGATCTTTATTTACATCATTTTTCTTGCTTTTAGATAAAGTAATCTGCATTTGTATGAACTGAGAGAATGCAGCTAAGAAGGCAAAAATAATGCTTTTTTCAGCTATATTTATACCTAAAAGATTCATATTTACCAAATCAGGAATTTTTATAAAAGAATAGATTAAATTTAAATCTATATTTGGTAATCCACCCTTTAAAAAAATCTGATATAGAGCAATAAGTACAGGTAACTGTATTAACATTAAAAAAATACCAGAAAAAGGATTTATTCCTTTTTCTTTATATAAAAGCATTGTTTTTTCGGCCTGTATTTGTTTGTTGTCCTTATATTTTAACTTGATTTCGTTTAACTCAGGTTCTATAAGTTTCATTTTAAACTGCGTTTTTACAGATTTTTGAGAAAGAGGAAATAATATAACTTTTATAAATATAGTAAACAAAACAACAGCAAGTCCGACATTATGCCATGGAACAACTCTTATAAAGACCACAAGGCCGTTGTAGAGGGGTTCATAGAAGAATGTGCTATATAAGTAATGCAT
>JBAYAG010000008.1:0-12219 GCA_041669885.1 Minisyncoccota bacterium
AATATAGTTTTCAAAATTATTAAAACCTATTTTTTTAAAAAAATCATGTAAAACCACTGCACCCGGTATTCCGTCTGCATCATAATCACTAAAAATAATTATTTTTTCATCATTATCAATAGCCTTAAAAATTCTTTTAATAGACTTATTCATACCCTTCATTAAAAAAGGATCATAATTATCAGTAAAAATAGGATTTAAAAAATTTTCAGTTTCTTTTTTTGTCTTTATATTTCTATAATAAAATAATTTCCTCAATATTTCTGAATATTCAGAAAGTTCTTTTTCTATATCTTCTGGTATTTCCTCTCTAATAAAATAATCCTGCATAAAGTGTATTATAACAGAATAATAAAAAAGCGCGCGGAACTTCGCGTGCTTTTTTAAAATAATTAAAAGTTTTTTGAAATACTAACGGACACAACGAACTGAGTACCCACTACTCTTATCGTCGCTGTTGTTATACACATAACCGTCTCCGTAGCTACCATTGTATGCAAAAACACTACCGTCCTCAGTACTAGACCAATAGTACATGTATGTAAAACCGTCCATAAAATAACTTGAATTTATAAACTGTTCTGTCAAAGCTACGTCAAGTTCATCTATTGTAGGTAACCTTCCACCAATAGCAGCACAATGTGCTGTTGCAGTATCCCAGTTCATAGATCCTTGATCAGCTGTCCACTCCAAAGCCCCTCCTCCAGATTCTGCACTACCTTCTACACCTAGTATAGTATTACCTGTGACAATAATATTGGAAGTTATAGGGTTAGCAGTAAGAGAGTTCCATATGTCTTGTAAGCTATGCATTGTTTCTAAAGGTGTGGATTCTGTGGATATATCATGAGAATTGGTTGCATAAGTGAAATCTTGTGTTTTTTGGTATATATCTTCTAGTGTTACCATAGTTGGTGATATATCTGATTCTGTAGGAGTAAGTGAGCCGGCTATGACTACACCACCAAGAACTAGAACTGCGCCGAGGATATAGGAGATGATGGATTTTATATTTTTCATTTTTAAAGTGATTAATTAGTAATGTGGTTATTATATTATTTTTAAGATAAAAAAACAAATGTGGATGTATAATTTAAGATTAGTATGAAATAAAAATAAAAAAGAACAAATACTTTTTTGGAAAATTCGAGTATTTAAATCATTTTTTATTATTCAATCAGACTTGGCTGATATTCACTATTTATCTGTATTTTTCTAAGTTCTATACTAGATATCTTTTTATCTCTAATGTCTACTTCAATTAATCCACCCTCCATAGTTTCTTTAGAAAAATACTGATCAAAAACAAAATTACCAAGACTATAAGCTATATAAGTATTTTTATATTTTTCAAGCGGTTGAACAACATGAGGATGGTGTCCAACAACTAAGTCAGCACCAAAATTAATCGCCATTTGAGAATATTTTTCTTGATAATAGTTTTGCTTTTCTTGATATTCATCACCGAAATGAAAACTTACTACTACTATATCAGATAAATTTCTTGCTAAATCTATACTCTCTTTTAAATTGCTCTCAGATATTATATAAATACCAGCATTATCTTTTCCAACAGAAAAAACACCATCTCCAAATTGACTAAAAGCCAATAAACCAATTTTTACTCCTTCTTTTTCCAAAACCACAGGTTTAATTGTTTGCTCATTACTATAACCACCACCTATAAATTTTATATTGGTTTCATTAAATCTATCAAAAGTATCAACTATTGCATCAATACCCCAATCTCCCATATGATTGTTTGCAACAGATAAAACATCAAAACCAACTTTTTCTAAAGTTTTTAAAACTTCTGGTTCCATCCTAAAAGAATACAAATTGTATTTATCTTTACCTTTATCTGATACTGGACCTTCCAGATTTCCAACTAAGAAATCATAACCTTTTAAATCTTCTTTTATATTTTGAAAAACAAAATCAAAATCACCATTACCCGCTCCTCTTATTTTTTGTTCAACTCCACGATCAAGCATAATATCACCAACAAAAGCAATTTTTATTTCTTTCTTGTCTTTAATATTTTCTGAAAAATTATCGTTATCGAAGTTAATAGTAGTAGCAACCATTTTCTCATTATTTATAGGTACATTCTTTTCAAAATAAGCCAACGGACCAGCAAAAAGATTATAAGATGTAAAAACTATAAGATAAAAAATGGATATAAAAACAGATAAAGAGATACACGTCTCTAAAAAATAAAAAACTTTGTTTCTAATTAAACTTTTTTCCATGCTTCTATATTAGTCGTTTCTATTATACAATACATTTTATTAAAATAAATTAAAATATTATGGATGATAATTGTATTTTTTGTAAAATTATAAAAAAAGAGATCCCAGCCGAAATAGTATATGAAGATATTAATTTTTTAGCATTTCTCGACATTAATCCAAGATCTGCTGGACATACACTAGTAATTCCAAAAGATCACTATAGATGGGTATGGGAAATACCAAATGCGGGAGAATATTTTGAAGTGGTTAGAAAAATAGCCAACGCACAAAAAAAAGCTTTCAATCAAGAAATTATTCAAGGGAAAATAGAAGGCAAAGATGTCCCCCACGCACATTTTTGGGTTTTTCCTGATCCACAATCCACAAATACAGAAAATATTAAAAATTTTAAGGAAAACGGAGAAAAAATAAGGAAGGAATTAGAATTGTTGTAAATGTTATATTTATTGTAGGTGTCATAATTGTAATAAAGAGTTTAAAAATGTAAAAAGAAAAGGCGATGTCTGTATTTCAAAACATCGCCAGTTTATTAGTTATCTTTTTTGAACTTCTAACGAAAATTACGAGATAGAGTCTAAAGCTCTATCTCTAAATACAACAATACAGAAAAACCAAGGAGACGACTTTTTAGAGATTCAAGGCATCACCTCGGTTTTTAACTATTCAATAGATTTTATTAACTCAACAAAATTGTCTAGTTTTAGACTTTCTCTACCAACTAAAAGTCCAGAAACATTACCATGTTCTATTATTTCTTTAGCATTATTTTTTGTAACTGAACCTCCATAAAGTATAGCAACTTTTTCTGCTTCTTTAATACCAAAAATATCACTTAATACTCTTTTAATAAAAATACTCATTTCATGCAAATCTTCTGGTTTAACAGCGTTTTTTTCACTTTTACCTATTGCCCATATTGGCTCATATGCTATAAAAAAATTCTTCAATAGTTTTTTAGGTAATTTCAATAACGCAGATTCTATTTGGCTTTTGACTTCATTATATTGATCGCCATGTTCGTTTCTTTCTTTTTCACCAACACAAAAAACAGCTTTAAAACCATCTTTTAGTGTGCCAAAAAGTTTTTCTCTAACTAAAGATTCATCATCTAGACTCTCTCTTCTGTCAGAATGACCAATAATTACGTATTTAACACCAATATTCTTCAGCATATCAGAACCAACCTCACCCGTATGAGATACTCCCTCTCCAACAAAGATATCCTGTGCACCTAAAAATATCTTTTTATTTTTAGAAAATATTTTAGAAATTTCATTTAAAAAGATAAATGGTGGACAAACAACAAGATTAGTATTTTTAAAAAATTTAGTACTTTTATTTATTTTATCAGCTATTTCCCTTGCCTTCTCTACAGATTCGGGGTTCATCTTCCAATTACCTATTAATATTTTTTTTGTCTTCTTCAACATGATTTTGTTATTATATCATTTTAAAAAACTTTGGTATAATTAGTCTGTTAAAGTTTTTGCTGACGTGTTGAAAATGAGAAAATAACATAAGTACAATTTTAAAAGGTTAGTCGTAAAAATAACCTTATCTCACATAACAACAACACATTTTCATCAGTAAAAATTTTCTCGGATAAATGGAAAAAATATCTTGGAAGGCTCTAGAATACAAGAAAAAAGAAAAAACAGCTGATTGGTATTGGGCAGTCATAATAATTGTTATATCAATGGTTATTATTTCTTTAATACTACACGATGCTCTTTTTGCTTTTTTACTCATAATAGCGATTACTTCTTTATTATTTTTTTCTAATAAAGATCCCAAAATGATAGAAATAAGTATTGATAAAAGAGGTATTATTATAGATAAAGATATGTATCCTTTTGTTAATCTTGAAGCTTTTTGGATAGATATATCAGATGAAAAAAATCACAAAATATTAATTAATTCAAAAAAAGCTTTTCTACCTATTATCTCTATACCACTTGAAGAATATCACCATATGGATATAAGAGATTTACTATTAGAATTCCTACCAGAAAAAGAAATGCACGAACCATTATCCCAAAAAATAATGGAAAAGTTGGGATTTTGATTTTTTTATGTTATTTTAAAAGCTCCTGCTCCCATAGTCCAATGGATAGAACGTGACTTTGCGGAAGTTAAGATGTAGGTTCGATTCCTACTGGGAGCACACTGTAAATATATGAAAACCACTCTTTTATTATGGAGTGGTTTTCTTTTACAGTGTGCCGACCGGAGCACGACGGTGCGAGGTGGGGTCGTCGAGGGAGATAAGTATACTCACGGTCCTACTGATTTATTTAAAAAACACCCTTTCGGGTGTTTTTTTATAATGTATCTACAGCTTCATTCGCCAAATCTTCTGCTTCATCCGCCTTATCTTCTGCTTCATTTGCCATATCTTCTGCTTCTCCATAATCTTCATCATCTAAAGCATCTTCAGCATCATCAAGTAAATCATTCGCCTCATCCAATAAATCATTCGCTTCATCTAAAAGATCATTCGCTTCGTCTGTATCTTCATCATCGTCTTCAGCTTCATCTATATCATCTTCTGCATCGTTTATAGCATTCTTAGCATCACTTATAGCATCCTTAGCATCATCTATTGCATCTTGAGAATCTTCTTCCTCTTCATCTGCTTCTCCTATAGCATCTTCTGCATCTTCTCCAATATTATCAGCTTCATCAGCAAGTTCTTCTGCTAGATCATAATCATCATCATCTAATGCATCATAAGCTTCTTCTATTTTATCTCTTGCTTCATCAAGTAAATCTTCCGCACTTTCAACATCTTCACCATTACTATCAGCTGTATCTATTTTATCTTCTATTTTATCAAGATTATTTTCAATTTCTTCAACATAATTTTCTATTTCGTCTTCTTCAGTCTCACCTCCTGCGTCTTCAAAAGAGTCAGCTGCATTATTATAAGCACTATTAGCAAGACTTAAAGCTTTGGAATAATTTTTATTAAAATATGAACTTACGGCATCAAAAATATCCTCTTTTGCATCTTCAAGATTATTTTTTGCTTTTTGAATTGAACTGCTATCACTTTTAGAATCATCAATTTGGTCTTCTGCATCCGCGATCATATCAATTGCTTCTTTAATCTGTTCTCTAGCTTCAGTATCTTCAGATAATATTGAACCAGATGATTTCAACATATTTAATTCATTCGTAAGAGAAACTACTTTATCTTTTAAAACGATAACAACTTCTTCAGAAAAACCAGTTGCTGTTGAAATAGTTCCAACATTACCATTCATAAGAGATTCATATTTCTGTCTAGAAAGAGGTCCAAAATAACCTGTAGAAGACAGATTATTGCCAGATTGCCATTTTTTTATTGCTTTTTGAGTTAAATCCTTAAGTTGATTTGTTTCTTTACCGATAGACCCGACACCACTGTCAGAAATAATGTATCCTGAATTATTTAGATATTTCTGTAAACATCGCACATCTTCACCAACCATACCCAACTCAAGATCTCTGGTAAAAGTACATTTTTCTGTAGCAGCAAAAGTACTTGATGGAACTATTAGGGAAAAAGAAAATATTAGACAAAAGGCAAACAACGAGTATTTTATATTATTCATATTTTTATAATTAAAAACAAACTAATAACCCATAAACTATATTAATATTTTATCATAAAATTATTAAAAAGTTAACAAAAAACACCCTTTCGGGTGTTTTTTATTTAGTAGCCTTCGCTTTGTTTACAAAAAGTGTAAGTCTTGATTTATATCTTGCACCTGCGTTCTTTTTTATAAATTTTGTTTTTGTTGCTTTATCAATAGTTTTATATGCTGTTGAGAGGCTCTTTTCTGCATCTTTAATCTTATTCTCTCTTACAAGCTTCTTGATATTCTTAATTTCACTATCCATAGTATTCTTTCTACGAGCATTAAAAACTTTCTTCTTTTTTGCAACTCTTAATGCTTTCTTTGCTGACGATGTAATTGGCATAATATTTTATATTTTATTTTAATCAAAAATGATAATCGAGACACGATTAAATAACTTGATATAAACAAAATACTAACACAATTTATTTTTAAAGGCAAATTCTCTTAGTATCACTATATTCACAATCTTATGATAAAATATATCTATGATTTCAAAAATAGAAGGTACAGTTTGGGATATAAATGAAAAATTTGTGACTATCGGCGTAATAGGAATTGGTTTTAAAATTTATACAACTAATGAAACAAAAGAAATTTTTCACAAAGGAAAAACAGTTTCTATTTTTACACACCTCGTAGTGAGAGAAGATGCATTAGACCTTTATGGTTTTCTTACAGAAGAAGAACTAAACTTTTTTGAAATGCTTATATCTATATCTGGTATAGGACCAAAGACTGCACTTAATGTTCTTAACATCAGTACAGTTTCAACACTTAAAAGAGCGATCTCTACAAATGATACATCTCATCTAACAAAAGTTTCAGGTATAGGTAAAAAAGTTGCAGAAAAGATTGTATTAGAATTAAAAGATAAAGTCGGTTCAAGTGATGAAAATGATATAAGTCTAAGAGATGAAATAGACGCTGTTGAAGCACTTAAAGCTCTTGGTTATTCACAAAGAGATGCTCGTGAAGCACTTAAAAAAGTAGAAAAAAATATTGTTAAAACTGGTGATAGAATAAAAGAAGCACTTAAAATACTTGGGAAATAATCTTTTACAGAAGCACGAGGAAAATTTAAAAGAGATTTAAGATTCATAATTCAAGATTTAGGAATAAACTTAATAGAATCTTTGATTTTTATCCAAGCAAATTAAAGTTTGCTTTAAGTCGTAAAAATATTTTTTAATATTCTTATTCTTAAATCATGAATCTTGAATTCATAAATCATTTTTTATTTATAAACATTAACTGGTACCCCTCTGTAAAAATCTTGATTCTGATTATAATAATTTACTTGTGTTTTATACCCGCTATTTAAATAGACATTTTCCTTAGGGGTATTACTGACAGTAAGACTATTCCAAAATAAAAATAATAAAAATATTATAAAAAAATATTTTAAAAACTGACCAAATTCTTCATTCATAAAAATTAATTTTGATGTTTATCACAATAATGAGTACTTCTCCCTCCAATGATAATTCTTTTTATAGTTCCGCTACATCCATGAAACACACATTTCGTCCCTGTTTTTCTATAAACCTTATGTAGGTCTTGATACCCACCCTTTTTCCCTAGTGGGTTTCTGTAATCAGACATTGAATCTCCACCAACACTTATTGAAAGTTCAAGAACCTTTTTAACATTTATAAAAAGTTTTTTCAACTTATTTTCTTTTATATCCTTTACCCTAGACATCGGATGAATACAAGAATACCAAAGAGTTTCATCAGAATAAATATTTCCGATACCAGAAATAACTTCTTGATTCATAAGAACTGTTTTTATCTTTCCGTTTGGTTTCATCATTAATCTTTCTTTAAAAATCTTAAATGTGAAACTTTTTTCTAATGGCTCTGGTCCGAGTTTTTTTAAATCTTTTAAACCATTAAGCTCTTTTGTATTAAAAATAATAACTTTTGCAAATTTCCTTGTATCAGAAAGTACCAAATGTTTACCATTTGAAAGACTAAACACGAGATGAATGAAACGATTGAACGGATCACTTAGATACATATCATCAACAGGAGACCATTTTTTATCACTAAATTCATATTTTCCATACAAAAGCTTACCTGTCATCTTCATATGAACAAGAATTGTCTTACCTCCTGAAACATTTAGTAAAACATTTTTTGCTTTCCTCTCTACAGATAAAAACTTTTTATTTAAAATTTCTTTTTTAAATGTCTCGAAATATTTAGGATTTTTAATATTATCTTTTCCTTTATAAAATTTTGAATTGTAATCTGTCCAAACATCAAGAATAGAAAGATTTTTTATCTTCTTATTTAAAATATTTACTGTTGTTTGTACTTCTGGTAGTTCTGGCATAATGATTGATTTTTAAGGAGTGATAACAACTATAAAAATCATCACCCCGTGAAATCCATCTACTGCTCTGATCTGCGTTTAGCAGATATTTCACTGGGGTAAAAGATAATATTATTCCTTCACTCTCTAATTCAGTCTAATTTAAAATTTTAAAAAAGAAACCCCCAACCGAAGTGGTTGGGGTAATTAAAAACAATCTCAAGTTGCAAAGACTTTCTGTCTAGGAAAGCCTCTTTGCTGACGAAATTTTGTAGAAAAATTCACTTCATCGAATTTTCTTACTTTCTCATTTTTTTCCTTCACCTTAACATGGTGTCTTTTCATCCGATCAGCAATAGGAACAAACTGCAAATGAGCAACGATAAAAAAAGCAAGACCAAACGAAGCGACAATATCAATAAACTTCATACATCCTCCATAGGTTTAAAAACTTTTTTTGACATAAACGAACTCTACCAAATAGATTATATTAACCAGCAATAAAGTCAAATTGAATTTAACTTCACAATAATATAAAATAGTATCAATCATGAAAAATAAAATTATTTTAGGAGCACTATTAGTAGTAGCACTTATCACTTTATATAATTCAGAAAATTATGTAGATCAATATATTCAAAAAATAAACAACTACAGTGCAACTTTCTTCTCTATGGGAATAACTGTAAAAGATCTAGTTAAAAAATATGATAGTCCCAAAAGTAATCACAAAATAAAAATCTTAATCGTCCCTGGTCATGAACCAAATTTCGGTGGAGCAGAATACAAAGACCTCAAAGAAAGAGATTTAAATTTAATACTTTCAGAAAAAATTAGAAAAAATTTAGAAAAAAATAAAAAGTTTGAAATAATAACCTCAAGAGACAATAACGGTTGGAATCCTAAAATAGAAAGTTATATTAGTAATAATAAAGACTCGATTGTATCGTGGGTTAATAATGCAAAAAGAGAAATGTTAAGCTTGATTAATAACGGAAAAGTAACCGTAGTAAATGCAAAAATGGGACATAGTGTAGCACCACAAAATTCAGCTATTTTTTTATATGGAATAAATAAATGGGCTGGAGAAAATAAAATAGACATATCTATTCATTTACATTTCAATGATAATCCAAAATATAAAGGTAAACCAACTTATGAGGGTTTTTCAATATATGTACCAGAAAAACAATATTCAAATGGGACATCAAGCAAAATACTAGCAAAAAACCTAATGGATGAAATATCAAAAATACAAAAAGTAAGCACAATGAAAGAAGAAAGTATTGGAGTAATTGAAGATCAGGAACTAATAGCTTTAGGTAGCTATAATACTTCCGATTCTTTAAGCGTACTTATAGAATATGCTTATATATATGAAAACTTTATGCAAAGTACAAGTACTAGAAATAATTTCATAAATATAGCTGCTTCTTCTACTGCAAAAGCAATAGAAAACTTTTTTGAATCTAGAATTTAAAGAACTATAAAAAAGAGGTTTTCGCAAAGCGAAAACCTCTTTTTTATAGTTCATAAATCTTGAATCTTTCTATTTATAACTTTCCGAGTTCTTCTTTTACCACCTCTGCATCACTCCATTTCTCTTTGTTTCCATTTTTTCTCATTATATAAGGATCTGTCCCTTTGCCAGTTATGATAACAACATCACCAACTTTTGCCTTTCTTATAGCTTTTGCAATCGCATCCCTTCTACTCATCTCGATTTCTGGTTTTTTATTTTTAAAATAAGTTATCAAATCTTTTATAATCTCTTCTGGAGGATCATCATAAGGATCTTCATCTGTAAGTATTATTTCATCACAATAATTTTCAACAATTTCCATCATTTCTTTCCTCTTCCATTTATCTCTACCACCACCACAAGCACCTATCACTGCAATCTTTCTACTATTTTTAAAAGTTTCATATATAGCAACAAGTGAATCTGGAGTATGTGCATAATCTACGATTACTTTAAAACTCTGCCCAGCATCTATACTTTGTACTCTTCCTTTTATTTCAATAAAATTTGATAAAGCTCTTTTAACTATGTTTAAACTTATATTTTGTGTCTCAACAAACTTTATCGCAGATAATATATTATAAATATTAAATTTTCCTGGTATTTTAGTTTCTATTTTTTCACCTTTATAATAAAAGGATGAATTATTTTCTGTAAGAACCAAATCACTTATTTCTATTAATGAATACTTGATTCTATTTTCAATCTTAAAATTTAAAAACTTTTCTGCTTCACAATCATCTACATTTACTATTAAAGTTTTATTTTTCTTTAGTGATTTCTCTAATTCTTTTACGATAGACAACTTTGCTTCTAAATATTTTTCATAACTCCCATGTGATTCTATATGTTCTGGTGCAATGTTTGTAAAAATCAGACTATCAAGTTCAATGAACTTATTTCTATATTGTTTTGCCGCTTCAGAAGAAACTTCTATTATCACATACTCGCATTTACTATTTACTGCCCTTCTCAAGAATTTCTGTATAAAAAACCTCCCAAGCATAGTCATCTTATATTTATTAGGAATTGATTCAGAACCAACTTTGAAACGAAGTGTCCCCGCCAATGCAGTCTTCTTACCAGCTTCTTCCAAAATAGCATTTATAAACTCAACTGTTGAAGTCTTCCCTTTTGTTCCAGTAACTCCAATTACTTTTATTTTTCTAGATGGAAATCTATATATTATCGCCCCAAGCAAAACAAGAGAGTAATGATAAAATGGTTGAAAAAAAGTAAAAATTTTTCTAGGTATTATCTTCTTAATCAATAAAAGAATTTTATTCATAAGTAATCATAATAATAACTCTTTTGACAAAAAACACAAAAAAATAAATCTTTATTTGTCTAAAATTCTATATCCAGCGATTCCGAAAGCGACAGAAACATTTAAAGATTCTTTATTGCCCATCATTGGTATCTCTGCTATTACATTACACTCATTTAAAACTTTTTTACTCATACCTTCTACTTCTCTACCCATAACAATAGCCAAAGGATATTTTACTTTTACCTTTCTATAATCAATGGATTTTTTATCTTGTTCAATAGCCACTATAAAAACTTTTTTCTTTTTTAATTCTTTTAAAAGTTCAACTGTATTTTCTATATATTCCCATTTTATTGTCTTTTCTGCACCAAGTGCCACTTTTGCTAAATCTTTCCTTTCCCTACCAAATCTGTCTACTGGAGTCGGAGTACATCCGCATAAAAAAATTTTATCTATACCAAGAGCATCTGAAGTCCTAAAAATAGACCCTACATTGTAAACGCTACGTATATTATCTAATATGACTGTCACCTCTTTTTTCATAATATATATACTAGCAAAATTAACCTGAATTGCCACGTCATTACGAGGTAATCCGTAGCAATCCAAGTTTGTATTTACTTTTTACTTTATGAACTTTATAAACTTTTAACTTCTTTTTTATCTGTTATAATTTACAATATGGTATTAAATACATTTCCAGAACTTTTAACATATAGTGCTCTTTCACCTTTTATATTAAGACTCATTATAGGTTTTATAATTATTAATCTAGGTTTTTTAAAATTAGGAAAAGAAAATAAAGATTGGCAAGAGCTTTTTGAAACAATAAGTTTTTACCCCACTAAATATTTTGTAAAATTTTTAGCCTTCATTGAAATAATCGGGGGTTTGATGCTTCTTTCTGGTACCTATACACAAATAGTAGCAATGGTTTTCTCTATAGTATTTTTCTGTGAAGCAATACTAGAATACAGAGAAGAAAGTCTAGAAAATAGAAATTTTCCATTTTATATATTAATCTTTGCTATATCTCTTTCACTTATTTTTTCTGGTGCAGGATCTTTTGCATTAGATTTACCTCTATAATTTAAAAGACCCCGAGTAAACCCGAGGTCTTATCGCCAATTCAGGCGGTTGCCTAAACAACTTCTTCCTTAGCCAAAGCAGGCTTCAACCAAGGACATTCGATTTCATATTCACCCTTGTACGAGTAATCGGTCAAAA
>JBAYAG010000009.1:0-12121 GCA_041669885.1 Minisyncoccota bacterium
AAGAGAATCACAACAAAAAATATTTGAAGTTTATGGTAGAGATAATAGAGGTGATAAAGATCTTTCTTCACAGGACGAATTGGAAATATGTGAAATATTCAAAAAAGAAACCGGTTCTGACTTCGTGTTTGTTTATGGTTTTCCAACTAGAAAAAAACCTTTTTATGTTTATCCAGACGCAAATGATCCTGAGTTTAATGAAGGAGTAGACTTGATTTGTAGAGGCCGTGAACTTTTAAGTGGTGGTCGTCGTATAAATGATTTTAAACAACTTGAGGAACATGTAAAAATCTGGGGTCTTGATCCAAAAAATATTTCTATGTTTTTGCAGGCTTTTAAATATGGAGTTCCACCAGAAGGAGGTTTTGCCTTTGGTGCGGAAAGAATTACAATGCAATTTCTAAACTTACCAAACATTCGCCAGGCAGTAATGTTCCCTAGAGATATGAACAGAATAGATGAGAGATTGGAAGATGTTGAGGGTGGGTTTTAAAATAAATATAAAAAACCGAGGAGACGCCTTTTTGCAGATTTAAGGCATCACCTCGGTTTTTTATTACTCGCAATGATAGATAAAAAATAGTATTATATAACAATGTCTGAAGATCAATTTAAAATCAAAACAGAAGTATTTGAGGGTCCGCTAGACCTGCTACTTTCTCTTATAGAAAAAAGAAAACTTCTTATAAATGATGTTTCTTTGGCGAAAGTTACAGACGACTTTATTTCTCATTTACAAAACAGAGAACAGTATCCTATAAAAGATACTTCAGATTTTCTTGTTATAGCTTCTACACTTTTACTTATAAAATCAAAATCTCTTTTACCAAATATAAATATTACAGAGGAAGAAAAAACTGATATGAGAGATTTAGAATTGAAACTCAAAATTTATAAAAAAATTAAAGAATTGAGTTTGAATGTAAAAAATAACTTTGGTAAAGAAATGATTTTCTTTGCTAATCCTAGAAAAGCTGAGCCGGTTTTTTCTCCAAGTGAGGATATGAACAAAGAGAATATGGCTGGAGCTATTTTTGAAGTTATTAAGAATCTTCCAAAGTTTGAAAAGAAACCACAGTTGAAAGTGACTAAAGTTGTGAGTCTGGAAGAAATGATAGGTAACCTCACAGAAAGGGTAAAAAGCTCTCTCAAGATGAGTTTTAGAGATTTCTCGGGTATGGGGAAGGTTGAGAAAGTAAACGTCATAGTGAGCTTTCTAGCAATGCTTGAGCTCGTAAAACAGGGTATAATAGAGGTTAATCAAAGGGATAAATTTGAAGATATAAATATGGAGACTAAGTCTGTTGGAGTACCGATGTATTAGTATTTTGTATATAGTATATATTATTCAGTATAAAATTAAGATAATAAAAAATGGAAGAAGATATAATAAAAAAAGAAGAATTAAATAAACTTTCTAATGGGATTGAAGCAGTACTTTTTTGGAAAGGGGAACCTGTCTCTATAAAAAAGCTTTCACAAATTTTTTCAAAAACAGAAGAAGAAATTTCTAATGCGGTAAAACAGCTTGAAGAAAAATTAGTTGATAGGGGAATAACTTTAATTTTTAAAGAGGACGAAGTCACTTTGGGCACCTCAAAAGAAGTTTCAGAAATAATAGAAAAACTTACAAAAGAAGAACTTGTTAAGGATCTTGGAAAAGCAGGTCTTGAAACACTTTCAATAATAATATATCAGGGTCCAATATCTCGTGCTGAGATAGATTATATAAGAGGTGTCCAGTCTAATTTCATTCTTAGAAATCTTATGATTCGTGGGCTTGTAGAAAAAGTTACTAATCCTAAAGATCAGAGAAGTTTCCTATATAAACCAACTTTTGAAATGCTCTCTTATCTTGGCGTATCAAAAATAGAAGAAATGCCAGAATATCTCGCGGCTAAGGCTGAAATAGAAAGTTATAAAAATAACCCAGAACAGGTTGCTGATGATAATAAAGTTGAAGATAATATAGAAGTTACAGATTCTATTGATAACAGTAATGTAGTTTCTGGGGAAGAAAATATATAAATTATTTACAGTATGTCTTTAAAAGAGTTCTTCAAAAAGAATAAAGAATTTATCGTACTAACTTTTTTTGTTTGTATTTTTTTTGTGATATATTTTTATTCTATTAATAATCGTCCTCAGGAAGTCATTATAGAAAATAAAGAACAAGTAATAGAAAAAGAAAAAATTGATTATGAAACTTTGCTTGGTGAAATAAAAGCAAAATCTTTTTATGTCTATGATATAAAAGCTGAAAAAGCTATTTTTGCAAAAGATGAAAATCTGCAACTTCCATTGGCTTCTATTACAAAATTAATGTCTGGTTTGGTCATAATTGATGTTTTGCCGGAAACGACGATTATTAAGATAGACAGAGAAGATATATCACAAGAAGGTGATACAGGTCTTGTTGTTGATGAAAATTGGAAACTTAAAGAACTTTTGGATTTCACTCTTATAACATCTTCAAACGATGGAATGCATGCTTTATCTTCCGCTGTTAATTATCATGAAAGTGTAAACAATAAAAATGTTGTTAAGCTTATGAATGACAAAGCAAAAGGTATGGGTTTAGAGAACACTTTATTTTTAAATGAAACAGGATTAGATTTAGATGAAAATTTAAGTGGTGCATATAGCTCAGCGTATGATGTTTCTATACTATTAAAAAATATTATAGAAAATAATCCAATCCTCATATCACAAACAAAAAATTCTTCGGAAGAATTTACATCAGAAAATAATATTTCACATTTTGCTTCAAATACAAATGTTTCTATCGATAAGATTCCAAACATGATAGCTTCAAAAACAGGTTTTACTGATCTTGCTGGGGGGAATTTGGCTATTATTTTTGATGCTGGTTTTTCTTATCCAATAGCTATTGTTGTTTTAGGATCTACGACTAATGATAGATTTGCTGATGTTGAAAAATTAGTAAAACTTACTTTGCAAAAGCTTTCTGAATGAGCAAAAAAAATCAAGGTGAGACCTTAAATCTTTAAAAAGGTGTCTCCTTGATTTTGTTTATCATGACACACTATTTTCCATTGGTTTTTTATCAAAAAAAGTTCTATAATTGAAGATATTATAAAATATAAAAATAAACTAAATGGAAATTAATTTAATTAAAGTAATATTACCAGCAGTAGTGGCTTTTATAGTGGGAATGGGCTTTACCCCTATACTGACAAATTATTTATATAAAAATAAGATGTGGAAGAAGAAGGCTAAAACTGTCGCTATAGATGGTAGAGGAACTCCTATTTTTAATAGTTTACATGCTGAAAAAGAGGTTGGAACACCCAGAATGGGAGGTATTGTTATTTGGGCTTCTGTGTTTATTACGACTATTATTTTTTGGGTATTTGGGCATCTTTTTTCTGGTGGAATTTTCTCTAAGCTAGATTTTCTAAGTAGAGACCAAACATGGATACCTCTTTTTATTTTAATTTTTGGTGCAATGGTTGGTATGGTGGATGATTTGTTAGAAATAAAAGGAACTGGTGGAAATTACGCTGGAGGACTTTCACTTAAAAAGAGACTCATACTTGTTGGATTAATTTCAATAATAATATCTTTTTGGTTTTATTTTAAACTTGATATCAATACTATCAATATCCCTTTCATGGAAGGTATTAATCTAGGATTATTTTTTATTCCTATTTTTGTCGGAGTTGTTTTGCTTATGTATTCTGGTGGAATTATTGATGGTATAGATGGACTTTCTGGTGGAGTTTTTGCGTCTATTTTTACAACTTATGCAGTTATAGCTTTTTCTCAAAATCAAATTAATATTGCAGCTTTTTGTGCTGTGGTTTCTGGTTCTATTTTGGCATTTCTTTGGTTTAATATTCCACCCGCTAGATTTTATATGTCGGAAACTGGAAGTATGGCTCTTACTATTTGTTTGGCTATAGTCGCTTTTATGACAGATTCAATGGGAGGTGGTCGGGGTATTGCTGTATTACCAATAATTGCTTTTCCACTTATTATCACGACTATTTCAGTTGTTGCACAAGTTTTATCAAAGAAATTTAGAAATGGTAAAAAAATATTTTTAGTTGCTCCAATACATCATCATTTTGAGGCAAAAGGTTGGCCTGCTTCTAAGGTAACCATGAGATATTGGATAGTTAGTCTAATCTGTGCGATTTTTGGTTTAATATTAGCTTTGATATAAATATGAATAATAAGGAGATTGATAAAATTTTTCTTTTTATAATTTTAATTCTTCTTGGTATAGGTTTTTCTGTTTTTATTTCTGCATCAATGGGGATACTCGTCAAAGACAGTGCTCTTTTTAGTTCTGTAACATTTAAGCAAGCTTTTTTTGGAATAATACTTGGATTAATAGCTTGTTTTGTTATGTCAAAAATAAATTACAAGATTTATAAAAAATATGCATTATATATTTTTATACTTTCTTTAGTTGCTATGTCTTTAGTTTTTATTCCAGGAATAGGAACAACTTTAAATGGTGCAAAAAGATGGATCTTTATTTTCGGAATGTCTTTTCAACCGGTTGCTTTGTTAAATATTGGTTTTATTATTTATTGGTCAGCTTGGCTTTCTTTTGCAAAAGAAAAAATTGGAACTATTAAATATGGCCTTATTCCACTTGTCATACTTTTGGGTATTTCAGGTCTATTTCTATTAATTCAACCAGATACAGATTCTTTTCTTGTTATTTGTGCTACTGGAGCAGTAATGTATCTTGTTGCTGGAGGTAAGGTCAGATATATTTTTTTATTGAGTATGATAGGAATAGTTTGTCTTGCAGGACTTGCGTTTACTAGACCATATATAATGTCTAGAATTAAAACTTATATACATCCAACGAGTGATATTCTTGGTGCCGGTTGGCAGGCATCACAGTCGCAAATCGCAGTTGGTTCTGGGCAAATATTTGGTAGAGGTTTTGGTCAAAGTATACAAAAGTTTAAGTTTTTACCAGAATCAATAAGTGATTCAATTTTTGCCGTTTTAGGTGAAGAGATGGGCTTTATTGGATGTGTTTTTGTTGTGTGTCTATTCCTATTTTTTATTTTTAGAGGGTTTAAAATATCTATAAGGTCTCCCGATCTTTTCGGTGGACTTTTAGTGCTCGGAATTGTTATACTTATAGCAATCCAGTCTTTTATAAATATAGCTTCGGCACTGGGTATAATACCGATTTCTGGTATCCCGCTTGCGTTTTTTAGTCAGGGGGGTACTTCCATGTTTATGATGTTGGTTCAGCTTGGAATAGTTTTAAATGTTTCTAAATATAGAAAGTCGTAAATTAATAATTATCAGATTTTAATCATCTTAAACCAAAAATTAGTTTTGGTCGGATAAGTAAAAAAAAGAATGAAAATACTTTTAACAGGAGGCGGTACTGGAGGACATTTTTACCCACTTATAGCAGTTGCTGAAGAAATAAATAAAATAATGAAGGAGGAAAAACTTCTTCCTGTGCAACTTTACTATATGTCTGATTCTCCTCATGACCCAAATATGCTTCTTGAAAATAATATTGAATTCATTAAAATTTCTGCTGGTAAGATGAGAAGATATTTTTCTATATTAAATGTCTTTGATTTTTTCAGAACAATTTCTGGAGTTATTTCTGCTTTAGTTAAAATTTTCGATTTATATCCAGATGTGATTTTTAGTAAAGGAGCATATTCAAGTTTCCCTGTTTTAGTTGCTGCTAAATTATTGAGAATTCCTCTTTTTATACACGAGTCAGATAGTGTGCCTGGAAGGACAAATTTGTGGGCAGGTAAGTTTGCAAAAAGAATTGCGGTCTCTTATCCAGAAGCTACAAGGTTTTTTGATCAGTCTAAAGTTGCTTTTACTGGTAACCCCATAAGAAGCAATATTGAGCTTCCACAAACAAAAACAAATGCTAGACAGTTTTTAAATTTAAAAGAAGATATACCAACAGTACTGATTCTCGGTGGTTCATTGGGAGCTCGTATCATAAATGAACACATATTAGATATTCTTCCTCAGCTGGTTGAAAAATATTATGTTATACATCAAACTGGTAAAAATAATATAAAGGAAGTTACTGGAATTGCAGATGTAGTGTTGGCTAATTCCCAAAATAAAGATAGATATAGGCCGTTTGATTATTTAGACAATTTAAATATGAGTATGACTTCTGGTGCATCAGATTTAGTAATATCTAGAGCTGGTTCAGCTATATTTGAAATAGCAAGTTGGGGCTTACCAAGTATTATTATTCCAATAACTGACTCTAATGGTGATCATCAAAGGAAAAATGCCTATTATTATTCTAGGACTTCTGGTGGTTCTATAATAATAGAAGAAGCGAATCTTTCACCAAATATATTATTGAGTGAAATAAATAGACTTATAGATAACAAAGAATTACTTAAAAAGATGGCTGATGGTGCGAAAGGTTTTATAAAAACAGATGCAGCAAAAATTATAGCAAAAGAAGTTTTGAATCTTGGTTTGAAACACGATAATAATTAAAAATAAAATGACAACTTTAAATGAAAAAGAAAATGTAAGAGTAAGATTTGCTCCAAGTCCGACAGGTTTATTCCATGTTGGAAGCGCTAGAGTTGCACTTTTTAATTATCTTTTTGTTAAAAAAAATAATGGTAAATTTATATTAAGAATTGAAGATACTGATAAAATTCGTTCAACAAAAGAATCAGAAGAAGATATTATGTCTGGTCTTAAATGGCTTGGTTTTGAATTTGATGAATTCTATAAGCAATCAGAAAGAGAAGATACTTATAAAAAATATATTGAAAAATTAATTAAAGAAGACAAAGCCTATGTCTCTAAAGAAGAAGTAAAGGAAGAAGGCCAAAGGTCTGAAGTTATCAGATTCAGAAATCCAAATAAAAAGGTTAAATTTAATGATTTGATAAGAGGCGAGATTGAATTTGATACAACAGAGTTAGGTGATTTTGTTATAGCGAAAGGTTTTGATGAACCGATCTTTCACTTGGTGGTTGTTATAGATGATTTTGAAATGGGTATAACACATATAATAAGAGGAGAAGATCATATATCAAATACCCCTAGACATATATTGATTCAAGAAGCTATAGGAGCACCAGTACCAAGCTATGCTCATTTACCGCTTATGCTTGCAGAAGATAGAGCTAAACTTTCAAAAAGAAAACACGGAGAAATGACTTCTGTAAAATTTTATCAAAAAAAAGGTTATCTACCAGAAGCTTTTGTTAATTTCCTTGCGTTTGTCGGTTGGAATCCAGGAACAGAAAAGGAAATATTTTCATTAGACGAACTTATTAATGATTTTGATTTATCTAAAGTTCAAAAGGCCGGAGCAATATTCAATCCGCAAAAATTACTTTGGTATAATAAAGAATACCTTAAAAAACTTCCAATAGAAAAAGTTGAAGAAGAAATAAAAAATAGATTACCAAAAACTTCTGAATATCAAAATGATATTTTACTTAAAAAAGTTTCTCCAATAATTTTAGAGAGAATAAATGTTTGGTCTGATATAGACGATATGGTTGCTAATAATGATATACAGTATCTTTTTATAGACCCAGAAGTTGATACAGATATGGTTGTCTGGAAAAAGGGTGGAACAAAAGAAGAAGCAAAAAATAATCTACAACTTGTTTCTGAACTTATTAATAATATTTCTGATGATAAATTTAATTTAGATAATATTAAAGAGGGTCTTATGAAACTTGCAGAAGAGAAAGGGAAGGGGAATGTACTTTGGCCACTAAGAGTTTCCCTTTCTGGGAAAGAAAAATCACCCGATCCTTTTACCTTGGTTTCTGTTTTAGACAAAGAAGTTTCCTTGAGAAGAATAGAATCTGTAATATCAAAGCTTTAAAAATAAAAATGTTAAAGAGGGGAAATAAAACAAAATATTTTCTTATTATCACTCTGTTTTTTTATATAATATTATGTAATACATCTTTATCTCAGTCAATTTCAGAAATAAAAGATAAAATACAGCAAACAACGGAAAGTAGGAGACAATTAGAAAAAGAAATCTCTTTATACGAGAGTCAATTAAAAGATATTGGTAGTCAGGCAGACTCTCTCAATAACGCAATAAAAACTCTTGATATTACTATCAAGAAAAATTCTGCGGATATTAAGCTAACTCAAAATAATATAAAAAAAACAGAATTAGAAATAAATAAACTTTCTTCTAATATAGATAAGAGTGTGGATACAATAAATCAAAACAGTAAAGTTATTGCTGAAATGATCAATGAGACAAATAAGGCTGATGATTCAACTTTTATAGAAAATCTTCTTGTGTATGATAATGTATCTGAATTTTGGAATGAAATGGAATCTCTTTATAAGATTCAAAACAAAATGAGAGATACTATTGATAAAACAAGAATTGTAAAAAAAGATTTAGAGATAGATAAAGATGTTGCTGTTAAAGAAAAAAAAGAACTTTTAAGGTATCAAGCTGAATTGACAGATAAAAAGAAAATTCTAGATATAAGTAAAAAGGAAAAGAATCAACTTTTAGCAGATACAAAAAATCAAGAGTCATCTTATAAAAATATACTTGCGGTTACTAAGGCTAAACAAGAGGCTTTAGATAAAGAGATTGGCGATTATGAATCACAACTTAAGTTAATTATTGATCCAAAGAGTTATCCTAGTCCTAAAAATGGTATTTTGTCTTGGCCGTTATCTAGTATCTATATAACGCAAAAATTTGGAATAACTTCCGATTCAGGAAGACTTTATCAGTCAGGAAGCCATAACGGTGTTGATTTCAGAGCTTCTGTTGGTACCAATTTGATGTCTGTTGCTCCAGGGATTGTTGATGGTGTGGGTGATACAGATAAAGTTTGTCCGAAGGCTTCTTATGGACAATGGGTACTTATTAAACATAATAATGGTTTATCAAGTTTGTATGCCCATCTATCTTATATAAAAGTTAAGAAAGGAGATAAAGTGTCTACCGGAAGCTTGATTGGATATTCTGGTAATACAGGATATTCTACAGGGCCACACTTACATTTTGGATTATTTGCTACTCAAGGTGTGGAAATAAAAACTCTACAAAGTAAGGTTTGTAATGGTATATATACGATGCCAATAGCTGATACTAAGGCATATCTTGATCCATTAGCTTATTTACCAAAAATTTAATATAATTATGTATAATAAAATTAATAATTAATTTAAAGCTCATATGAAAAAAAAAGGTTTTATAAAAACAATAATCATAATTGTTATTGCACTAATAGTTCTCGGATACTTTGGATTTGATGTAGAGAATATAATTAAATCAGATAAGGTTCAAAAGAATCTTGGCTATGTGTGGTATATTGTTTCTAAGATATGGAATTCATACTTAGCAGCTCCTGTGTTGTTTGTGTGGGATAAATTCTTCGTTGGGGTTATTTGGAACACAATTGTAACAGTGTTAAACTAAAAATTACGGAGGTGAGGCCTTGGATCCTTAAAAAGGCGTCTCCTCGGTAATTTTTATAAACAATGTAAAAAACCTCTTTTTAGGGGTTTTTTGATAAAAAACACGAAAAAGCCGTTTTTCGTGTTTTTGAGTAAAATAGTTTTTTATATAGATGTTCGAGTAGTGGGGGAAAATAAAATAAATATATTTAATTTATAATTATTTAAATACTGGATCCCATTTTATAACGGGATGACAATCAAAACTGTCACTTTTTAACTTTTATTCGGGGAAGTGCTTAATAGTTATTATAAGGCTTATCATCGTATATAATGCGGGCAAAGATATATTGTGCGACATACATATAACATTTAAACTCCTCTTCTCTCTAGCTATTAGCCATAATAAAACCACTCGATTTTATTCGAGTGGTTTTATTTTCTTAAGTATTAATTTATTTCACTAGAGCTACTTGTGCAGAATCTGTTATGGATTTCTCCGTTTGATTCCAACATGTAGATGAAGCTTTCCAAGGTTGCCCTCCCTCGCGGTTATAAAGATACTTGGCATATGCCATGTTACCTTCAAGGGTCTCAAGATCAAGTCCAAGCTTCTCTGCAGTATCAGCATGATAAAATTCATTTATCTGCATGAGTCCTACATCGCCTTTATTGACCTTACCTCTCAAAACACTACCATCTTCGGTTAAATGTCTGAAGCTCGATTCACATCTAGCTATCTCAACAAGTATAGGGTCATTCTTAAAAAATTCTCTTGCCTTAACCTCTAATTCTTTACTTGTCGGTATATTTGTCGTTGTTGTCTCTTCTATTCTTACAGAAGCACCAGGAGCCGTTGTTGTAGATATATTATCTACTGCAGTAGCTGTTGGTGAACCATAAATAGATGAAAGTACAAAAACTGACGTTGTTATAATTTCTATCATATTAAAACCAGAGATGTTCTCTGATTCCTATATATACTAGCATACTTGGTTTTAAAAGTCAATGGTTTGACCACTATTTCAATATGTTGTCAAATATAAAATATGGCTCAACAGAGCCATATTTTACTTGATTTTACCCATATTTTATGGTGTAAAAAATAGAGTATTTTTTGATGTTTTTACTCCCTAAACTTACCTGTGAATATTTTTTCTAAAATAGTATTAAAATAATTTTATTTAGTGGTATTAATTTGGTAAAAGAGTTAAGATTGAGGAGAATTAGTTGTAAACAAAAATCAGGTTTTTCAAAAACTTGATTAAAATGGGAGGTTTAGGATGAATAAGAGAATTTTCACTTTTTGGACAGTTGTTCTTTTTTTGCTTTTGTCTTTTGTGTTTTTCTTCTTTGATACTTTTAAGGACTGGGGATTCTTTGCTCAGTTTCTAAGGGTCTTAGTTGTGTTCTTGTTTGTTACAAGGATGATAATGATTACTCTCATAATTGTGAATGATAAAAAAGAATTAAGAAAGAAGAGAGAAGAGAGACACGCAGATTTTCTGCTTAGAAGAGAGAAGAAAAATAAAGGAATGGTTCGCATTAAGTAATTAATGTCTCCACCTCTAAAAACACCAGATCACTTTATTGTGACTTGGTGTTTTATAATTATTTTAATCCTATACATCCAGAAGCTGGGGTTAGTCCCCTAGCCTTTGCTTCTTCTATAGAATTAAACCAAATTTTATTTTCTTCTTTGATTCTGTCTACACCAGAGCACCAAGGATAATAATATTTTTTACCTGATTTTGAAGCGACAACGATTCCTTTTTCTTGAATCTTTGTATTTTCTTGGCCGTCTGTAGTTTTTATTGATTCTGCGACACTTGCATACATTGATGTTTGTTTATTTAATATTGAAATTGGTATCTTTCTTCTTTCAAAAGTTGAAATCTTACCAAGTCCAAATGAAGATAGACCAACCAAAAATATTAAAATAATAATAAAGAGATCATTTTTAATTGATAATCCTGTTTCTTCATTATATATTCTGTCTTTAATATTCAACAAAAAAGACTTGATTTTTTTACTAAAATCTTTTATACTGTGCATTACAAGTTAATTGTAACAAATCCTTAATTAAAAGGATATTTAAATTTAATATAATAATATGGCACATAAAAAAGCAGCAGGTTCGTCAAAAAACGGTAGAGATTCTAATCCAAGATATCTTGGGGTTAAAATTAATGACGGTGAATCAATTAAAGTTGGTCAAATAATTTTGAGACAAAAAGGTAGAAATACTCTTGCTGGTAAGAATGTCGGTGTTGGGAAAGATCATACTTTGTTTGCTCTTAAAAATGGTAAGGTTAGTGTTTCTACAAAAAGAAAGAATAATTTTGATTCAACTATTACAAGAAGAAATATAATAAGTGTTTGTGAATAGTTGAAAGTTTAAAGTATAAATAAACACAAAAGGGTTTTTGCAAAGCGAAAACCCTTTTGTGTTTATTATATTCTATATTCATAAAAATAATATACCAAAGCATCTCCTTTCCCCGATGATTACATCTCTTTAAGGAAAGACCTTTGTATATTATTTTTACTTCTCCCCTATTATATTCACAATTAAAATAAAAGTATTTTCTCCGAAAGATAATTCTACTTTGTGTTCACCAACTTCTTTGATTGGTTTATCTAAATTAAAAAGTCCTTCATCTAGTTGCATTCCTGTTTGTTTTTTAAATTCTTCTATAATTTGATTGAC